>NZ_JBSFJF010000025.1:0-110857 GCF_053597915.1 Streptomyces sp. NPDC001219
GGGGGGGCGCTCGTGGGGGCGGGGGTTCCGGGGTGCTTCCTTTTCGCGCCCGGGCGGCCCTCACCCCCCAACGGGCGGGTGCCCGTACGGAGACTCCGTACGGGCACCCGCCGTTTCGCCGGGGTGCGGTCAGCCGCGCAGCTCGGCGGCGACCAGCTCCGCGATCTGGACGGCGTTCAGCGCCGCGCCCTTGCGGAGGTTGTCGTTGGAGACGAACAGCGCCAGGCCGTTCTCGGCGGTCTCGTCCTCGCGGATGCGGCCCACGAAGGACGCGTCCTGGCCGGCGGCCTGGAGCGGGGTGGGCACCTCGGAGAGGGTGACGCCGGGGGCGCCGGCCAGCAGCTCCTGGGCGCGCGCGGGGCTGAGCGGACGCGCGAAGCGGGCGTTGACCTGCAGCGAGTGGCCGGTGAAGACCGGGACGCGGACGCAGGTGCCGGACACCTTCAGGTCCGGGATCTCCAGGATCTTGCGGCTCTCGTTGCGGAGCTTCTGCTCCTCGTCGGTCTCGTTCAGCCCGTCGTCGACGATCGAGCCGGCCATCGCCAGCACGTTGAAGGCGATCGGGGCGACGTAGTTGTCCGGCTCCGGGAACTCCACGGAGGCGCCGGAGTGGGTCAGCTTGGTGGCGTCCTGCTCGATGACCTTGCGGACCTGGCTGTCCAGCTCCTCCACACCGGCCAGACCGCTGCCGGAGACCGCCTGGTAGGTGGCGACGACCAGCGAGACCAGGCCGGCCTCGTCGTGCAGCGGGCGCAGCACGGGCATCGCGGCCATGGTCGTGCAGTTCGGGTTGGCGATGATGCCCTTGGGCCGGTCGGTGATGGCCTGCGGGTTGACCTCGGAGACGACCAGCGGGACCTGGGGGTCACGGCGCCAGGCGGAGGAGTTGTCGATCACGACCGGACCGGCGGCGGCGACCTTCTCCGCCAGCGCCTTGGACGTGGCGCCACCCGCGGAGAAGATCACGATGTCCAGCCCCGAGTAGTCGGCGGTCGCCGCGTCCTCGACGGTGATCTCGGTGTCCTGCCACGGGAGGGTGCGCCCCGCGGACCGGGCCGAAGCGAACAGCCGCAGCTGCTCGACCGGGAAGTTCCGCTCGGCGAGAATGCCCCGCACCACGCCGCCGACCTGTCCGGTGGCTCCGACGATTCCGATCCTCATGGGACTCCTTCTTTCTGGCCTGGCTCGGGTGTCTGCTCGGAACACCTGCTCAGTACGGGCTCCATCATGTGTGTGATACCCGTCGCCTTGTCCAATCCGTTCCCTTCCGTGGAGCGTGCCGGGCGCCGGGCGGACGCCCCCGCGCGCGGCCTCCGGCCGGGTGTGCCGCTCCTCACGTCACCGGCCCGGCCCGGCCGCCGGAACATCCGGTTCCAGGGTACGGACCCATCTTTTCCCGATACATCCGCTTGCGCACGTGATAGCCGGTCTGTCCGGCGGGGTGCCACCCCGCCCCCGGGCCGCCGGCCACCTCGCCCCCGGCCGCCGCCCACCGCCCCCGCTGCCCCGCCGGATGAACTCCCGGTGACCGGCGTACGCCGCGGACCTCAGGGCGCGGTGACCGTCCGATGACGGGGAGATCCCTGTCCGGTGATGGGTTCTCCGCGTTGCGGTGGCGTTCACGCGGCGGTCACCCCCGGTGCCAACCATCCAGGGTGACAGGGCAGTTGTGCTGCCCGGCCGCCTTTGCGTTCACCCGGGGAGCCCGCGAATGTCCCGTATACGGTCCGCCGCCACTCTCGACCGCCGTACGTTCCTCGCCGCCACCGGAGCCGTCGGTGCCGCCACCGGACTCGGGCTGGCCTTCGGCCCGGACCGGACGGCCCAGGCCGCCACCGTCAGCCCCGGCCCGGCCCCGGCGGCGCCTGAACCGGTCGAGGCACCCGCCGTCCCCCGCGTCCCCTACACCCGGGGCACCACCCTCGCCGGGGTGTCGGCGCCGCGTGGCAGCGGAGGCTTCCGCCGGCTCGGCGACGGCCCCGCCTGGGACCGGGTGGTACGCGCCGAGCTGGCCGCCGCGCACGGCGGGCGGGACCGGCGGCGCACCGCGCTGGCCTCGTTCGTGCACTTCACCGACCTGCACCTGGTCGATGTGCAGAGCCCGCTGCGCTACGAGTACCTGCGCAGCGAGACCGCCAGCGCCTGGCGGCCGCAGGAGGCGCTGTCCGTGGCCGGGGTCGTCTCGCTGATCGAGCGGGTCAACGCACTGCCCGGCGGGCCCGCCACCGGCGCCCCGCTGTCCTTCGTGATGACCACCGGCGACAACACCGACAACAACTCCAAGCTGGAGCTGGAGTGGTTCCTGACCGCGATGAGCGGCGGCAGGATCACCCCCAACTCCGGCGACCGGCGCCGCTACGAGGGCGTCCAGGACAGCGGCCTGAAGCTCTTCTGGCAGCCGGACAGCCCGCTGCGCGACGCCGACAAGAAGCTGGGCTTCCCGGAGCTGGACGGCTTCCTGGACGCGGCGATCCGCACCGTCCACAGCCCCGGCCTGCGGATGCCCTGGTACTCGACGGTCGGCAACCACGACTCGCTGCCCGGCGGCTGCTACGCGCCCGGTGACCCCTTCTGGACCGAGATCGCCACCGGGGAGCGCAAGCTGGAGACGCTGCCCGCCGCCGAGGCCGCGAAGGTGTGGAAGGCGGTCAAGGACGGCCTCGACCCCAAGGGGGAGGACTTCAAGCGGCTGCTGAAGGGGCACGCCAAGCAGACCCGGCGGGTCACCCCCGACGAGCGGCGCGCCCCGTTCACCCGGGCCGAATACCTGCGCGCCCACCTGGACCCCGCGCACACCGGCCCCGGCCCACACGGCCACGGCTACACCGCCGCGCACCTCGACGGGAACCGCCTCTACTACACCTTCCGGATCTCCGACGACGTCCTCGGCATCAGCCTGGACACCACCGACCCCGGCGGCCACTACACCGGCTCGGTCGGCGACGCCCAGCTCCGCTGGCTGGAGCGGACCCTGAAGGAGAACGAGAAGGGCGACAAGGCGCATGTGCTGGTCTTCAGCCACCACACCGGCAAGACGATGAACAACACCCGCCCCGACCCGGCCCGGCCGCACGAGAAGCGGCACGGCGGCCCGGAGCTGATCGAGGTGCTGGCCGCGCACCCCGCCGTCGTCGGCTGGATCAACGGCCACAGCCACAAGAACGAGGTCATCCCGCACGGCGGCTTCTGGGAGATCTCCACCGCCTCGCACATCGACTTCCCGCAGCTGGCCCGGGTCATCGAGCTGGTGGACAACCACGACGGCACGCTGTCGCTGTTCACCACCCTGGTCGAGTCGGCCGCCCCGCACCGCACGGACTTCACCGACCTCTCGCAGACCGGCCTGGCCGCCCTCTACCGCGAGCTGTCCTTCAACGCCCCCGAGGCCCGCACCGACCTCGCGGGCACCGCCGGGGACCGCAACGTCGAGCTGCTGCTCAAGCGCCGCTGACGGCCGCGGGGCGTCCCGCTACCGCGGCAGCACCACCACGTACGCGCCCGGCTCCCGGTCCCCGGCCGCCATCAGGGCCGTACGCACTACGGCGGCCTGCTGCTCCGGGGACTGGCGCAGGGTGCGGGGCAGCACGCGGACCACGGTGATGCCCAGCCGCTCCAGATGCTCGCGCTTGTGGAAGAACGGGGACTGCAGCGGGTCCTCCTCGGCGCGCGGGGCCCGGGTGTCGATCTCCAGGGCCACCGAGTGCTCCGGCCAGAAGGCGTCCACACCGCCCAGCTGCGGCCCGCCCGGCAGTCGCAGATCGACGTTCCACAGCGGGTCCGGCAGCCCGTGCTCGCGCACCATGGCGTACAGCTGCTGCTCGGCCAGTGCCCGCCCCTCGGCGAGCAGGGTGTCCACCGCGTCGACCACGTGCGGCCGGGTCAGCAGCCGGGCCCGGCTCAGCTCCCGCACCACCGCGCTCGCCTCGCAGTGGCCGCCGCGCACCGCCTCGGTCAGCAGCCGGCGCACCGTCGCGGCGTCGGTGAGCGCGCCGATCGCGTCCGCCAGCGCCCGCGGCACCGGCGCGGCCGGCACCCCCGTGACGTCCTGCGCCACGGGCAGCTCCACCGCCCGCAGAATCCGCGCGAAGCCGGTGGAGCGCAGCCGCCGGGTGCGGGAGACCAGCACCTCGATACGGTCCAGGGCGGGCAGCGGCGGCGCCTCGGCGAAGCCGTGCAGGGCGAGCGCCGCCAGCCCGGTGATCATCGCCTCCGGGGCGTCCCCCGACGGACTGCTCTGCCGGGGGACGGTCGGCCCCCGGTGACTGGCGTACAGCAGCACCGCGTGCAGCCGCTCCTCGCTGGTGGCCGGACCCGGGTGCAGCAGGTAGATGCCCGGGAGCACCTGCTGCCAGCTGCCGCCGGGGCGGCAGCGTTCGGTGGTCTCCGCCGCGGGGACGCCGTGCTCGCGCAGCTGACGGGTGGTCATCACCCGGCGGCGGGAGGCGGAGAGGTGCTGGAGGGGGAGGGGGGAGAGCGGGGTGTCGTGGTTCATGCCGGGTCGATTCCCGCCCCCGCTCCACCCCCTAACCGCTGTTACACGCCCGTAGCGCAAACCGGACAACCCTGTACTAAAGTACGGGCGTTCGACTGCCGAATGGGGCTGGTCGTCACGGGGGTTACGGCCGCGCCCCGGCCGCCTCGTCACAAGCCTGTGCCCGCAGCGCACGGGCCAGGTCGTCCCGCTCCTCCAGCACCATCCGGCGCAGCGCCGGCGCCGCCCCCTCGTGCCCGGCCAGCCAGTGGTCCGCGGCGTCGAGCGTGGCCCGCTCCACCTGCCAGGAGGGGAACAGCCCGCGCACCACGTCCATGGCGATCTCGATGGACCGCTCCCGCCACACCCGCTCGATCTCCGCGAAGTAGCGCGCGGCGTAGGGGGCCAGCAGCTCCCGCTGCTGCGGCTGCGCGAACCCGGCGAGCGTCGCCTCCACCAGGGCGTTGGACAGCGCGTCGGACTCCACGACCGCCGCCCACGCCTGCGCCTTGACCCCGGCCGAGGGGCGGGCGGCCAGACAGCGCACCTGGTGGCGCTTGCCGGAGGCGGTGTCGTCACGGGCCAGTTCGGCGGCGAGCACCGCCTCGTCCGCGGCGCCGTGGGCGGCCAGCGGCTCCAGCAGCGTCCAGCGCAGCTCCTGGTCCACGTCCAGCCCGTCGATCTTCGCCGTGCCGTCCAGCAGGCCCTGGAGCAGCTGGAGATCGGCGGGGGTGGTGGCCAGGGCGGCGAAGTGCCGGGCCCAGGTGAGCTGATGGCCGCTGCCGGGTTCGGCCAGCCGCAGCTCGCGCAGCGCGCCCTCGGCGAGCTCCCGGGCAGCGGACTCCCGGCGGTCCGGCGCCGAGTAGTACTCCAGCGCCGTCAGCGCCTGCCCGTGCAGCGACTGCAGCACCCCGATGTCGCTCTCCCGGCCCGCGAACCGCCGCACCAGATCGAGGTAGTCACGGGCCGGCATCAGCCCGTCCCGGGTCAGCCCCCACAGCGCGGCCCAGCACAGCGCCCGCGCCATCGGGTCGGCCAGCTCGCCGAGCCGGTCCCGCAGGGTGGCCAGCGAGCCCTCGTCGAAACGGACCTTGCAGTACGTCAGGTCGTCGTCGTTGACCAGGACCAGCTCGGGCCGCTCGGCACCGGCCAGCTCCGGCACGGCCGTCCGCGGCCCGGAGACGTCCACCTCGGCGCGGGCGTAGCGCACCAGCGCCGGGTCCGCGCCCTCGCGCCGGTAGAGCCCCACCGCGACCCGGTGCGGGCGCAGCTCGGGCCGCTCGGCGTCCGCCTCCTGGAGGATGCTCAGCTCGGTGATCCGGTCCCGGGCGTCATAGGTGACCTGCGGGGTCAGGGAGTTGACGCCCGCGGTCTCCAGCCAGGCACGCGACCAGCTCGCCAGGTCCCGCCCGGACGTCTCCTCCAGTACGGCCAGCAGGTCGGTCAGCCGGGTGTTGCCGTAGGCGTGCCGCTTGAAGTAGCGCCGGGCGCCCTCCAGGAACGCGTCCTGCCCCACGTACGCCACCAGCTGCTTGAGGACCGCGGCGCCCTTGGCGTAGGTGATGCCGTCGAAGTTGAGCTTGGCGTCCTCCAGGTCACGGATGTCGGCGGTGACCGGGTGGGTGGAGGGCAGCTGGTCGGCGCGGTAGGCCCAGGACTTGCGGCGGTTGGCGAAGGTGATCCAGCCGTCCCGGAAGCGCGTCGCCTCCACCAGCGCGAAGGCGCCCATGAAGTCCGCGTAGGACTCCTTGAGCCACAGGTCGTCCCACCACTGCATGGTGACCAGGTCGCCGAACCACATGTGCGCCATCTCGTGCAGGATGACGTTGGCCCGGCGCTCGTAGGACGCCTCGGTCACCTTCCCGCGGAAGATGAACTCCTCGCGGAAGGTGACGCAGCCCGGGTTCTCCATCGCCCCGAGGTTGTACTCCGGGACGAAGGCGGTGTCGTACTTCCCGAAGGGGTACGGGAAGTCGAAGTGGTCGTGGAAGAAGTCCAGGCCCTGCCTGGTGACGGTGAGGACGTCGTCCGCGTCGAAGTGCTTCGCCAGCCCCTTGCGGCACAGCGCGCCCAGCGGGATCTCCAGCTCCGTGCCGTCCTCGAAGGTCCGGCGGTAGGTGTCGGAGACGTAGTGGTACGGGCCGGCGACGACGGCCGTGATGTACGTCGAGATCGGCTTCGTGGTCGCGAAACGGTGCCGGCCGCCCTCGGCCTCGCCCTCCTGCGCGCCGTTGCTGACCACCAGCCAGCCCTCGGGGGCGGTCACCTCGAAGGTGAACGGGGCCTTCAGGTCGGGCTGTTCGAAGTTCGCGAAGACCCGGCGGGAGTCGGCCGGCTCGTACTGCGTGTAGAGGTAGACCTCGCCGTCCTCGGGGTCCACGAAGCGGTGCAGGCCCTCACCGGTCCGGCTGTAGGCGCACTGCGCGTCGACGACGAGGGTGTTCTCCGCGGCCAGCCCGTCCAGCGTGATCCGGGTGCCGTCGAACACCGTCCGGGGGTCCAGCTCCCGGCCGTTGAGGGTGACCGAGGTGACCGCGGGGGCCAGCAGGTCCACGAAGGTCGAGGCGCCGGGCTCCGCGCAGCGGAAGCGGAGGGTGGTCAGGGAGCGGAAGGTCCCGGCCGACGCGTCACCGGCGACCGCTGAGCGGACGTCCAGCGCCACGTCGTAGGCGTCGACACTCAGCAGCCGGCCCCGCTCACGTGCTTCGTCCCGGGAAAGATTCTCACCTGGCACGCCGTGACTCCCTCGTCCTCGTCTCGAATATCGAACACGGGGAATCATGGCACGCCCGCCGCTGGTTGAACCTTCCAGGAACAGCACCGTGACCGACGTGCACAGCCGTGAAGAGGAGACCCCGTGTCCGAGAGCGCGAAGACCCCCGCAGACTTCTGGTTCGACCCGCTGTGCCCCTGGGCGTGGATGACCTCCCGCTGGATGCTGGAGGTGGAGAAGGTCCGCCCGGTCGAGGTGCGCTGGCATGTGATGAGCCTGGCGGTGCTGAACGAGGACCGGCTCGACGAGCTGCCCGAGGAGTACCGCGAGCTGCTGAAGACCGCCTGGGGCCCGGTGCGGGTGTGCATCGCCGCCGAGCAGCAGCACGGCAGCAAGGTGCTCGGCCCCCTCTACACCGCGCTCGGCACGCGGTTCCACAACCGCGGACTGGAGCGCACCCGCGAGACGATCCTGGACGCCCTGGCGGAGGCCGGCCTGCCCGCCGGGCTGGCCGACGCCGCGGACTCCGACGCCTACGACGCGGAGCTGCGCGCCTCCCACAAGGAGGGCATCGACCTGGTCGGCCAGGAGGTCGGCACCCCGGTCATCGCGGTGCCCGGCTCCGACGGCGACCAGATCGCCTTCTTCGGCCCGGTCGTCACCCCGGCCCCCAAGGGCGAGGAGGCCGCCAAGCTGTGGGACGGCACGCTGATGGTCGCCTCCATCCCCGGCTTCTACGAGATCAAGCGGACCCGGACCCAGGGCCCCGTTTTCGACTGACACCCGTCGGCACGCAGGGGAGCGCCCCCGCACGTATCCGACGTGCGGGGGCGCTCCGTCATTCCGCCCGCCAGGTGAAGGGTGAGAAGACGATCACGAGGCGGGACGTCTGTAACAGCGTTACGGCGCCAGCAGCAGGTTGTTCGCGCGCTGCTTGGCGGAGGCGTAGCGCTTGGCGACGTCCTGCCAGTTCACGACCTGCCACATGGCCTCGATGAAGTCCACCTTCTGGTTCTTGTACTGCAGGTAGAAGGCGTGCTCCCAGGCGTCGAAGACCAGGATCGGGACCGAGCCCTGGCCGACGTTGCCCTGGTGGTCGTAGATCTGCTCGACGATCAGCCGGCCGGTGACCGGCTCGTAGGCGAGCACGCCCCAGCCGGAGCCCTGCGTGGTGGCGGAGGCCTTGGTCAGCTGGGCCTTGAACTTCGCGAACGACCCGAAGGACTCGGCGATCGCGTCGGCCAGCTCGCCCACACCGTCCTTCTCCAGCGGCTCGCCGCCGCCCTCACCGGTCATGTTGTGCCAGTAGATGCTGTGCAGGATGTGGCCGGAGAGGTGGAACGCGAGGTTCTTCTCCAGGCCGTTGATGCTGCCCCACTGGTCCTTGTCGCGCGCCTCGGCGAGCTGCTCCAGGGTGTCGTTCGCGCCCTTCACATAGGCCGCGTGGTGCTTGTCGTGGTGCAGCTCGATGATCTCGGGGCTGATGACCGGGGCCAGTGCCGCGTAGTCGTAGGGGAGTTCCGGAAGTGTGTAGGTCGCCATGCCGATCCCGCCTCCAAGCTGCTAACCAGCAGTAGTTGCAAACAATGTGCAGAAGCACGCTATCAGCAGGAGTGATCACCGGCCGGTTGCGGGCACCGGCCTGGTCCCAAAGACGGAGGCGGGGCGGGACCTCGGAATGAGGTCCCGCCCCGCCGTCGGGGGAGTGGGGGAGCGCTACTCCTGGGACACGCCCGCGCCCCGGCCCAGCGACCGCTGCCGGAGCAGCCCGATCACCGCCAGCACCACCCCGAAGCCGCCGGTGAACAGCAGCTGGATGCGCTGGTTCTCGTCGCGCAGCATCAGCAGCAGCACGGCGACGATGCCCGCCAGCGCCACCCAGGTCAGGACCGGGAAGGCCCACATCTTCACCACGAGCTTCTCGGGCGCCTCGCGCTCCAGCATCCGGCGCATCCGCAGCTGGGCGGTGGCGATGAAGCCCCACACCACCAGGACGGCCGCACCGACCATGTTCAGCAGCCACTGGAAGAGCGTGTCGGGCCACAGGAAGCTCAGCACCACCGCGAAGAAGCCGAAGGCGGCGCACATCAGGACGGCGCGGCGCGGGACGCCCCCGCTGACCTTGCCGAGGAAGGCCGGGCCCTGGCCGCGGGAGATGAGCGAGTACGCCATCCGGGAGGAGCCGTAGAGGTTGGCGTTCACCGCGGAGAGCAGGGCGACCAGGATGACGACGTTCATGACCTGGCCGGCCGCCGGGATCTTGAGGTAGTCCAGCACCGCCACGTACGGGCCGCTCTTGGCGATGGCGGGGGCGCTCCAGGGGATGACCGTGACGATGACGGCCATCGAGCCGACGTAGAAGAGGGCGATCCGCCACATCGCGGTGCGCACCGCGCTGGCGACCCCGCGCACCGGGTCCTTGGACTCGGCGGCCGCGATGGTCACCGTCTCCAGCCCGCCGTAGGCGAACACCGAGGCCAGCAGACCGACCATCAGGCCGTCGACGCCCTTGGGCAGGAAACCGCCGTCGCCGGTGAGGTGGGTGGTGCCCGGCGCGGAGGTGCCCGGCAGCAGACCGAGGATCGCCAGCACGCCCAGGACCAGGAAGATGCCGATCGCCGCGACCTTCAGGGCGGCGAACCAGAACTCGAACTCACCGAAGTTGCTGACCGCGGCCAGGTTCGTCCCGGTGAAGATCACCATGAACAGCAGGACCCACATCCACGGCTCGGTGCCCGGGAACCACTGGAGCATCACATCCGCGGCGCCCAGCGCCTCGGCGGCCACCGCCACACACAGCAGCGCGGTGAACATCCAGCCGACCGTGAACCCGGCCCAGGAGCCTATGGAGCGCTCGGCGTGCACGGAGAAGGAGCCGGAGGCCGGATTGGCCGCGGCCATCTCGCCGAGCATCCGCATGATCAGCATGACCAGGGCGCCGGAGACGGCGTAGGCCAGCACGATGGAGGGGCCGGCCGCGGCGATGCCCTCGCGCGAGCCGACGAACAGGCCCGCGCCGATCACCCCGCCCAGGGCGATCATCGAGAGATGGCGCTGCTTGAGGCCGTTGGACAGCGTGGAGCCGCTGTCGGGGCCCGCGCCCTGAACCGCGTCGCTCTGCTCGCGCGCGGTGGCGGCGGACGAGGGTGTCCGATTCATGTCGTACCTGTCCCAGTAGGTGAGAGCGGAGCAAGGCGTTACTGCGTTCTCCCGGGGCCGCGACCGGTGCGACGGTGCTGCCGGGCCCCCTGGACCCCCGCCGGGGCAGCAGGTCGCGAAGGGCCTGCCGACGGCACAACTCCGGGGTCCTCGGCAAAGCGGGGCCCAGTTTGAGCGCCGGTGTCCGCTCAGGGCAACAGTTGTGCAGCGAATGTTCGGTATTCAGACGTGATCGTCACCGTGTGTACCTGAATCGTCGTCGATTACGACGCGGTGTGATCTCCGTCGCAGCGGGTCAGCGCCCCGCGCGGCGCGCCCGGAGCTCGCGTACGCCCGCGACGAGCAGCACCACACAGGTCGCCCCGGCCGACCACAGCAGCTGCGGACGGGCCGCTTCATCGGTCAGCATCAGCACCAGCACGCCGCCCATGGCCACCAGCGAAGCCCAGGTCAGATACGGGAACGCCCACATCCGCAGGGTCAGCTTCTCCGGCGCCTCGCGTTCGATACGCGGACGCAGCCGCAGCTGGGACACGGCGACCAGTCCCCAGACGAACAGCAGCACCGCGCCGACCGCGTTGAGCATGTAGAGGAAGACCGAATCCGGCCATTTCAGGTTCAGCAGCACGGAGACGAAGCCGAAGGCCACCGACGCCAGCACGGCCCGGCGCGGCACCCCGCCGCCCGACACCTTCAGCAGCGCCCGCGGCGCCTCGCCCCGCTCGGCGAGCGAGAACACCATCCGCGACGAGCCGTAGAGATTGGCGTTCAGCGCGGAGAGCAGCGCCACGAACACCACGATGTTCATGATCTGCCCGGCGCCCGGCACACCGATGCCGTCCAGCACCGCGACATACGGGCTCTTGCCCGGCTCCATCGACGACCAGGGCAGCAGCGTCACGATCATCAGCATCGAGCCGACGTAGAAGAACAGGATGCGCCAGACCGCGCTGCGCACCGCCCGGCCCACCGCACGCGCCGGATCGTCCGACTCGGCCGCGGCGATGGTGACGACCTCCAGGCCGCCGAACGCGAACACCACCGCGAGGACACCGGAGACCACCCCGGCCCAGCCGTGCGGCAGCAGACCGCCGTGCCCGGTGAGGTTCGTCAGCCCGACCGGCTCGGTGTCCGGCAGCACGCCGAGGACCGCCAGCAGGCTCAGCGCGAGGAACAGCACGATCGCGGTGACCTTCAGCGCCGCGAACCAGAACTCGAACTCGCCGAAGTTCTTCACCGCGGCCAGGTTGGCGACGGTGAAGACGGTCATGAAGAGCAGCACCCAGCCCCACTGCGGCACCGCCGGCACCCAGCCGTTGGCGATCTGCGCCGCACCGGTGGCCTCCACGGCGAGCACCACGACCAGCAGGAACCAGTACAGCCAGCCCACACTGAACCCGGCCCAGCGGCCGAGCGCCCGCTCCGCGTGCACGGAGAACGCGCCGGACGCCGGCATCGCCGCCGACATCTCGCCGAGCATCCGCATGACCAGCATCGCCAGCGTGCCCGCGATCAGATACGACAGCACGATCCCCGGGCCGGCCACCGCGATCCCCGCGCCGGAGCCCACGAACAGGCCCGCGCCGATCACCCCGCCCAGGCCCAGCATCGTCAGATGGCGCTGCTTGAGCCCCGCGGACAGCGGCTCTTGCGCACCGGTGTCCGCGCTGGGGGCGGGCACACCGGCTGGGGTGGTGGTGTCGTGCATGGGCTCGTACTCTCGCCAGGGCCGAGGCGGCGGGGGCCGTCGGCGGTATTGGGGGAACTCCACAGGTGACCGCGGGGCGGACACAGTGTCGCCGCACCCCGCGCGCTACCACAAAACCGGCGCCATGACGCGGTCCCGGCCGTGATGAGCATCACGTGACCTGCGAAGACGCCGAACACTCCGCCGGGTCCTGGCAGCGTGGCAGTTGTTCGGAAGTCTCCAAGCGGGCCGTTACGGCTTTGTCGCCGCCACACGATGATCGCCGGGCGCTCGCTGGACTAACGTCGTCGCGTCCCGTCATGTCCCTCTCACACCGCGGAGTCCCGATGAGCACTGCCGCTCTCTCCCGTCCTGGTTCGGTCCTCGCCGATCTGCTGCCGGCCGCCACCGCCTCGCGCGCCCGCGTCCGTGACGCGGCGCTGGTGCTCGGCGGCGCCGCGCTCACCGGTGTCGCGGCGCAGATCGCCGTCCCGGTCCCCGGCTCCCCGGTTCCGGTCACCGGCCAGACCTTCGCCGCCCTGCTGGTCGGCGCCTCCCTCGGCGCGAGCCGCGGTCTGCTGTCGCTGGCGCTGTACGCCCTGGCGGGTCTCGCGGGCATGCCGTGGTTCGCCGGCGGTGCCTCGGGCGCCGGCGGTGCCACCTTCGGCTACATCGTGGGCATGCTGCTGGCCGCCACCGCCGTGGGCGCGCTGGCCCGCCGCGGCGGCGACCGCGGAGTGCTGCGCACCGCCGCCACCATGGCCGCCGGCACCGCCCTGATCTACGCGGTCGGCGTCCCCTACCTGGCGCTGAGCACCGGCATGTCTTTCGGCAAGGCCGTCGCCGTCGGCATGGTCCCGTTCCTCCTCGGCGACGCCCTCAAGGCCGCGCTGGCCATGGGCGCGCTGCCCACCGCCTGGAAGCTCGCCGGGCGCCGCGGCTGAGAAGCTGAGAAGAGGGCGGGGCCCGCACCGGTTCGGTGCGGGCCCCGCCCTTTTCTCCTCTGCTGTTACGGCGTCACACGCCCTCGGCCTCGACCGCGTCCCGCTCCCGCGGACGACGGCGGTCCAGGATCAGTCCGACCGCCAGCACGACCACGGCCGCGACCACCGACAGCACCATCTGCTCGCGCCCGTCCGGGTCGTAGAACATGTAGCCGATGACGAAGACGATCAGCCCGATCGTCGCGTACGTCAGCCACGGGTACAGCCACATCCGCACCGTCAGCCGCTCCGGCGCCTCCCGCTCGATGATCCGGCGCATCCGCAGCTGCGAGAAGCAGATGACCAGCCAGACGAACAGCGCCACCGCGCCGGACGAGTTCAGCAGGAACTGGAAGATGGTGTCCTTCGAGGTATAGCTGAAGATCGTCGCGACGAAGCCGAAGGCCACCGACGCCCAGATCGCGACCGCCGGGACGCCGCCCTTGTTGACGGTGGCGAACGACTTCGGCGCATCCCCGCGCTGGCCGAGGGAGAACGCCATCCGGGAGGCGGTGTAGAGCCCGGAGTTCAGACAGGACAGCACCGCGGTCAGCACCACGACGTCCATCACGGTGCCCGCGTACGGGATCTCCAGCGACTTCAGCACGGCCACGTACGGGCTCTTGGCCACCGCCGGGTCGTCCCACGGCAGCAGCGTCACGATCACCGTGATCGAGCCGATGTAGAAGAGCGCGATCCGCCAGATGACGCTGTTGACGGCCTTGCGGACGGCCTGCACCGGGTTGGGCGACTCGCTCGCCGCCAGCGTGACGATCTCGCTGCCCATGAAGGAGAAGACCACCAGCAGCATGCCGGAGAGGATCGCCCCGGGACCGTGCGGCAGGAACCCGCCGTTCCCGGTCAGATGCGACATCCCGACCGGGTCACCGCCCGGCGGCAGCCCGAATATCGCCAGCGCGCCGACCACGATGAAGATCACGATCGCGACGACCTTGATCCCCGCGAACCAGAACTCGAACTCGCCGAACGAGCCCACCGAGACCAGGTTCGTACCGGTCAGCACGATCATCACCAGCAGCGCCCAGGCCCACTGCGGGACGGCCGGGACCCAGCCGGTGAGGATCGCGGCGGCCGCGGTCGCCTCGACGGCCAGCACGACCGACCAGAAGAACCAGTACAGCCAGCCGATCGTGAACCCGGCCCAGCGGCCCAGCGCCCGGTCCGCGTAGGCGGAGAACGACCCCGAGGTGGGAGAGGCCGCGGCCATCTCACCCAGCATCCGCATCACGAGCACGACCAGCAGGCCGGTCAGCGCGTACGAGAGCAGGATGCCCGGACCCGCGGCCGCGATCCCGGCGCCGGAGCCGACGAACAGGCCGGCGCCGATCACCCCGCCGATGGCGATCATCGACAGATGGCGGTTCTTGAGTCCTGCTTGCAGCCCGTCCTGCGACTGCCCCCCGGTCACACCGCCGCCGGGGTCACCGGCGGTGGGGACCACTTTGGTGGTAGGCGGGTGCGCGCCCATGTGCACCGTCCATTCGTGGTTCTTGGATGAATCCCCCGCATTAGATCTTCGTTAACCGTGGATTGGAAGGTCTGCAGCCGGATTGTTGTGTGAAACCCTGGACGGTTACGCGATGCGCTTGCGTACAGAAGGCGGGGGGTAGCTTTCCGTGCAGGAGTCCGGCGGAGACCCAGCCGCGCCTACCCGGCGGCAGCCGTGTCACACTCATCGCATGCGCGTGTACCTCGGCTCCGACCATGCCGGCTTCGACCTGAAGAACCACCTCGTCGAATGGCTCAAGGCCCATGGCCACGAGCCCGTCGACTGCGGACCCCACCTCTACGACGCCCAGGACGACTACCCGCCGTTCTGCCTGCGCGCCGCGGAGAAGACCGCCGCCGACCCGGACAGCCTCGGCATCGTGATCGGCGGCTCCGGCAACGGCGAGCAGATCGCCGCGAACAAGGTCAAGGGCGTCCGGGCCGCGCTGGCCTGGAGCGAGGAGACCGCCAAGCTCGGCCGCGAGCACAACAACGCCAACGTGATCTCCGTGGGCGGCCGGATGCACACCGAGGAAGAGGCGACGAAGTTCATCGAGATCTTCCTCGCCACCCCGTACTCGGGTGAGGAGCGCCACACCCGCCGCATCGAGATGCTCTCGGCCTACGAGACCACCGGCGAGCTGCCCGCCATCCCGGCGCACCACCCGCAGGGCTGACCCCCCGTTCATCCCGTCGCCCGCCCTCCCCGGCCGCCGGGGAGGGCGGGCGCGCCCACTGGAGGACCTCCGTGCCCGAGGGGCATACGATCCACCGCCTCGCCCTGGACCACCGCACCCGCTTCGAGGGCGAACCGGTCCGGGTGAGCAGTCCGCAGGGCAGGTTCGCGGACGGCGCGGCCCTCATCGACGGCCAGGTCATGACCGGCGCCGAGGCCCACGGCAAGCACCTCTTCCTGGGCTTCGGCCGGGACCGCTGGGTCCATGTCCACCTCGGCCTGTTCGGCAAGCTCGGCTTCGGCGCGGCCCCCGCGCCGCCGCCCACCGACACGGTGCGCCTCCGTCTCACCGGCGCCGCCGCGTACGCCGACCTCCGCGGCCCCACCACCTGCGCGCTGATCACCGGGGACGAGAAGCGCGCGATACACGACCGGCTGGGCCCCGACCCGCTGCGCCCCGGGGACGACGGCGGCCGCGCCTGGCAGCGGATCTCCCGCAGCCGTACGACCATCGCGGCGCTGCTGCTCGACCAGAAGGTCGTCGCCGGCGTCGGCAACGTCTACCGCGCCGAGGTCCTCTTCCGCCATGGGATCGACCCCTACCGCGCGGGCCGCGACCTCACCCGCGCCGAATGGGACGCCCTCTGGGCCGACTTGGTGTTCCTGATGGCCGAGGGCGTCCGGGACAACCGGATCGACACCGTCCGCCCGGAGCATCTGCCCGAGGCCATGGGCCGCGCGCCCCGGGTCGACGACCACGGCGGCGAGGTGTACGTCTACCGCCGCGCCCACCAGCACTGCCACATCTGCGGCAGCGAGATCCGCACCGCCGGCCTCGCCGCCCGCAACCTCTTCTGGTGCCCGGGCTGCCAGCCCGGCAGCGGCGGCGCCTGACCGTTCAGGGGCCGCCGCACCCCGCCCGTCCCCGCACCGGGCCCGGGGGCGGGCCGTAGGTCAGAACCCGTGCGGCAGCCAGGGCGCCACCTCCGACCCGAACGCCGCCGAGGCCGCCGCCAGCGCCCCGGGCCGCAGCTCCCGTACCCGGCCCGCCGCCGCCAGCGCCGTCAGAGTGAACCCGCCCAGATACACCGACCCCAGCTCCCGTACGGACAGGGCCAGCCCGGCCGGGTCCGTGGTCCGCGTACAGGACGCGCCCGCGCCGTCGCCGGTCAGCCGCCAGCGCCCCTCGTTCCACGGGCAGAACGGGTCGGTGACCTCCAGCACCACATCCACCGGCGTCCGGTACGTCCGCGCCGCCAGCGCCGCGCCCACCTCCACCGGCCGCACGAACAGCGCATCGCGCAGCACGGGACGGCAGCGCCGCATGTCCCCGACCAGATGGAGCAGGGGCTCGTCCACCGGCCGGGTGCGCACCGACACCGACGAGGTCAGATCGATCCCGAACAGAAAGCGCCACAGCGCCGCGTACACCACCGGGTCCAGCGCCTCGATGTGCCGCACCCGCACCACACCCGCCGGCCCGGCGTCGTCCCAGACCGGCCGGATCGCATAACGGGCATAGCCCCGCACCTCGCCGTCCACCTCGGCCAGCACACACTGCAGCTCCCCGGCCCCGTCCCGGTCGGCCGGCAGGTCCAGCACCGCGATCCGCTCCCAGCCGGGCAGCCTTGCCGGCATCCCCGGCCGGCCCGGCACCAGCCGGGCGTAGACCCGCTCGCACTCCGGCAGCGCGGCCGCCGGGTCCGCCAGCCGCAGCCGAACCCCGTCCACCCCGGGCAGCTCGGGGGCGGGCAGCCGCACGGTGTCCACCGTCAGCTGCAGCTCCTGGGTCGCCGGGCCGTAGCCGAACCGTCCGTAGATCGCCGGCTCCGAGGCGGTCAGCACCGACAGCGGCTCCCCGCGCTCCCGGGCGTCCGTCAGGTGGTGCCGCATCATGGTCCGCAGCAGCCCGCGGCGGCGGTGCGTCGGCCGCACACTGACCATCGTGAGCCCGGCCGCCGGCACCCCGGCGGCGCCCGGGACGGTGAGCTGGAACGAGAGCGCCCCGGCCGTGGCGACACACTCGGCACCGTCCCAGACACCCGTCGAGCGGTCGATCTCGGTCGCCTCCCGCCGGAGGGCCCGGTGCTCAGGACCGGTGGGCACCTCGCCGAACGCCCGGTCCAGGGCGTCCGACCAGACGTCCCATTCGATGTCCCGCACCCTGCGTAATTCCGTCGCCATACCCCATCCCTAGCAGCACCCTCCATAGCGGCGCGACCGCATTTCCCACGGGGTTTTCCGGGAATTTCCCGGGCTGACGTGCGGCGAATCGACGCACCGCCGAACGGGTGGATAAGGTCCGAGAGCGATGACCAGCGGCCAGGGAACGGAAACCCTGTCGGCCCGGATGCACAAAGGACTGCACCGGGCCCGCATCGGCGTGCGCAAGGCCGGTGTCGACTACTTCCGCGGCGAGGGCTCCGACCGGTTCGCGCTGGCCGCGCTGCTCCTGGCCATACCCGCCATCGCCGCGGGCACACTCTGGTGGCCGGAATGGATCGCCCCGACGGCGCTGGTCCTCCCGGTCATCGCCGGCGGACTGCTGCTGCGGCCGGCCAACCTCCTCGTCCTGTACGGCGCTTCGGCGACCGCGCTGGTGGTGGAGTCCGCGCTGTTCGGCCCGTACGACGAAGGGCCGGAACGGATCACCCCGGGCACGGTCCTGGTCGTCGCCGCGGTCGGGCTCTTCGGGCTGCTGATCGCGCAGTTCCGCAGCCGGGTCGGAGTGCCCTGGCGACGCGGCGGCACCATGCTCTTCGACCTGCGCGAACGCATCCGCGTACAGAGTGAACTGCCCAGGCTGCCGCAGGGCTGGCACCACGAGATGGCGCTGCGCCCGGCCGGCGGACAGTCCTTCTCCGGCGACTTCGTGGTGGCCTCCCGCACCCACGGCGGCACCATCCTCGAAGTGGTGCTGACCGACGTCTCCGGCAAGGGCATGGACGCGGCCTCCCGCGCGCTGCTGCTGTCCGGCGCCTTCGGCGGCCTCCTCGGCTCGCTGCCGCCGCACGGCTTCCTGCCCGCCGCCAACGGCTATCTGCTGCGCCAGGACTGGGACGAGGGGTTCGCGACCTCCATCCACCTCGTCCTCGACCTGGAGTCCGGCGACTACGAACTCCTCTCCGCCGGCCACCTTCCGGCACTCCAGCTCAGCGCCGGGACCGGCCGCTGGGAGGAGAAGTCGGGGGACGGGCCGCTGCTGGGCGTCTACGACGGCGCGCAGTTCCACCCGGTCAAGGGCACGCTGCGCACCGGCGACGTCCTGATGCTGTTCACCGACGGCCTGGTCGAGGCCGCCGACCGCGATATCGCCGAGGGCATCGACCGGCTGACCGGCGAGGCCGACCGCTATGTCACCGGTGGCTTCGCCGGCGCCGCCTGGCATCTGATCGAGGCGGTCGCCAAGGACGTCAACGACGACCGGGCGCTGCTGCTGATCTGCCGGGACGCCTGACCGGGACGGGCCCGGCGGGCCGGGCGCTCAGGCGCTGACGCGCGCCCGTGCCGTGTCGGCCGGGTCCTTGCGGAACGCCCAGGCCATCGTCGGCTCCATGGCGAAGCGGAACACCTTGCGGACCGGCGGGGTGCACAGGGCCGTCACGATCCCGCCCGCGATCAGCGTGACCGCGATCTCGCCGAGCGGGGTGTGCAGCCAGGCGTAGTCGTCGAACCAGCCCCAGAACCGTGAGCCCTTGGCCAGGAAGCCGTGCAGCAGGTAGCCGTAGAGGGTCCCCGCGCCCAGCGCCGTGAACCACGTCTGCCGCGTCGGCACCCAGGCGAAGAAGCAGGCCACCAGCACCAGCGAGCAGCCGAAGAGCGCCGGGGTCATCACCGCGCCGATCCACCAGGTGGTGCCCAACTCCTGGGCGCTGTCCCGGTGGTAGAACCACGCCGAGGACATCCGGGGCGCCGCCCAATAGGCCATCACCAGCGCCGCGGCGAAGATCGGCAGCGAGGCGATCCGCACCGCCCGCCGCTGCACCAGCTGGAAGTGCTCCGGCTTCAGCAGCAGCCCCAGGACGAAGAACGGCAGGAACTGCAGCACCCGCTGGAGGTCCAGGTCGTCACCGATGTCCGGGGACACGGAGGCGAGGACGGCGATGGCCACCGCGAGCGGGATCGGCCAGCGCACGATCTTCCACAGCGGGGTCGTCAGCCGCCAGATGAACAGGGCCACCAGGAACCAGGTGAGGAACCACGGGTCGAGCAGGCTGATGGGGTGCCCGGGGTCGTCGTCCGCCCAGCGCTTGAAGAAGGCATAGGCCGTCTCGAAGAGGACATAGGGGACCGCGACCCCGGTGACCAGCCGCTGCAGCCGGTCCTTGCGCATGTCGAAGCTGCGCGAGAAGTAACCGGAAATGATGATGAAGGCCGGCATGTGGAAGGTGTAGACGGTCATGTAGAACGCCTCGGCCGTCCGGCTGCCGTCGGTCAGCGGTTCCCAGACGTGCCCCATCGCCACCAGCACGATGGCCAGGTACTTCGCGTTGTCGAAGAAGGGGTTACGGCTGCCGGACTTCGGCGCGGCCGCCGCCGTGCCCTCCGGCGCGCCGGACGGCGGAGCCGTGGGCCCGGTCCGGTCCGCGCCCGCCGCCTCCTGGGCAGGGGGCAGGGCGCTTCGGGGGGTCGAGGCAGCGGGAAACATTTGAGGCACGATAGCGGCGGTCGGCGGGCCCGTAAAACCGTGTGGCGGGCCTTCGTTATTTCGCCGGGTGCCGCTCGGGAGGGCACCCCGATAAAATCCGCAATCGTCGGGCCAGGACACCCTTCACGCCGCCCGTTTCATGCCCCTTCATCCCCCCAAATCGGGCGGTATCCCCCGCAAGTGACTCTGGGGGAATGTCCCATTCCTTAGTCTTATGTCCGAATGCTAATAAGCCTTCGAATCGCCCCGCAGGGCAGTGACGGATGCCACGAATTTCAAATTCCCACGAGCCTTATTAATGATCAGAGCGCCGCGGTGAATGATCGGCGGGAATTGCCGATGCGGCGTCAGGCGGGGAAATTCCCGGGCCGTCGGCCGGCCTCGCGCGACCGGTCGCCCGCCCTCCGCGCGACCCCTGCACGACCCCCTCGCGTCACTCCTTCGTGGCCCCTCGGCCGCCAGCGGCGGGAATCGGGCAAAGCGTTGGCCGATGATTCGTCACCGGCCTGCAGTGGGCATGGAGTTGGTGGCACGATGGGTGCCGGGGGGTGTGCGCGGCATGCTCCCGGGCCGGTGAGGCGTTCCGACCAAGGGTGTGATCAGTTGTGGCTCTTTCGCTGTCAGTTGTGCTGCTGTTGGGGATCATCCTGATCGTGCTGATCAGAGGGAAGTCGCTGAAGGGCGGCCCGGCGCTCGTCGCCATACTGTTCGGCTTCTTCCTCGCCTCCACGGGCGTGGCGCCGTCGATCAACAAATTCCTCAACTCGCTGGCGGACACCATCAACCACATCACCTTCTAGGTCGTCCGCCGGCCCTCGTGCCGCCCGAGGTAACGCCCTACGAGGCCTCGTCCCCGGTCCGCGACACCGCCTCGCGCACGGCGTCCTCGCTGCGTCCCACCAGCGCCGATCCGTCGTCCGCCGTGATGATCGGCCGCTGGATCAGCCGGGGGTGTGCCGCCAGCGCCGCGATCCACCGCTCCCGCGCGGCGTCGGTGCGCTCCCAGTCCTTCAGGCCCAGTTCCCCGGCCTCGGCCTCCTGGGTCCGGGTGATGTCCCAGGGCTCCAGGCCCAGCCGCGTCAGCACCTCCCGCAGGTCCCCGGCCGTCGGCGGGTCGTCGAGGTACCGGCGCACCGTGTAGTGGGCGCCCTCCTCGTCGAGGATCTCCACGGCGGAACGGCACTTGGAACACGCGGGATTGAGCCAGATCTCCATGCCGGCCACCTTATTGACCCGCGTCCGCGCGGCGAAGAGGCGGGCCCGCGACGCCCCGTCCCGGACAGCGGAAAGCCCCGGACCGCCGGTCCGGGGCTTCCTCGTGAGAGCGGGCGACGGGAATCGAACCCGCGTAGCCAGTTTGGAAGACTGGGGCTCTACCATTGAGCTACGCCCGCAAGCGCCACAGGTCGCACGGACCTCGGCACGCAGTGCATCCTAGCGGGTCGCGGCGGTGTGCCGCACATCCCTTTCCGAGGACGGCGCGCGGCGCCTCTCACGCCCCCGTGTCCCGCCACCGGGCGCCCCGGATAACTGGCAGCCGGAGCGTCGGCGGCCATGTACCCTACGTGTCGCACCGACGGGGTGTGGCGCAGCTTGGTAGCGCGTCCGCTTTGGGAGCGGAAGGTCGTCGGTTCGAATCCGGCCACCCCGACCAGCAGAGAGGCCGGCCCGGCGACAGCGGCCGGGTCCGGCCCACCGAGGCGCTGCCGCTTGAGCGGCTCCCGATCAAGATCGCGTTGTGGGCGTCAACCTCCTTGCGGTTACTATGCAAGCTGCGTGCCCGTGTGTCTGTGTACCGGGCGTGATCGGCCGGTAGCCGGAAAGCCGGATACGGGCGGATCTCAAGCAGAACCCCAGAAGTCAGCCCCAAGGAGACCGAACCGTGAAGAGCGCCGTGGAGACCCTGAACCCGACTCGGGTTCGGCTCACTGTCGAGGTGCCCTTCGAGGAGCTCAAGCCCAGCCTCGACGCGGCGTACAAGAAGATCAACCAGCAGGTCACGGTGAAGGGCTTCCGTAAGGGCAAGATCCCTGCCCGGGTCATCGACCAGCGGTTCGGCCGTGGCGCCGTGCTGGAGGAGGCCGTCAACGACGCGCTCCCGAAGTTCTACACCGAGGCGGTCAACGAGGGTGAGCTCAACGTCCTCGGCCAGCCCGAGGTCGACATCACCGAGCTGAAGGACGGCGAGCTGCTGGCCTTCACCGCCGAGGTCGACATCCGTCCCGCCCTCGAGATCCCGGACTACTCCGGCATCGAGGTCGAGGTCGACGCCGTCGAGGTGTCGGACGAGGACATCGACAAGTCCGTCGAGCAGCTGCGTGAGCGTTTCGCCACGACCGCCCCGGTCGAGCGCGCCGCCCAGGACGGCGACGTCCTGACGCTGAACCTCGAGGCCAAGGTCGACGGCGAGGTCCTGGAGGACGGTGTCGCCGAGGGCGTCACCTACACCGTCGGCTCCGGTGAGCTGCTCGACGGCATCGACGAGGCCGTCAAGGGCGTCGAGGCCGGCAACTCCGCCACCTTCACCTCCGAGCTCAAGGGCGGTTCCGCCGAGGGCAAGGAGGCCGAGGTCAAGGTCGAGGTCACCGAGGTCAAGTCCCGCGAACTGCCCGAGCTGGACGACGACTTCGCGCAGCTGGCGAGCGAGTTCGACACCTTCGAGGAGCTGCGCGCCGACAGCCGCAAGCGCCTCGAGCAGATGAAGAAGTACGACCAGGCCACCCAGGCGCAGGAGAAGGTCCTGGACGAGCTGCTCCAGCTCGTCGAGGTGCCGATCCCCGAGAAGCTGCTCGCGGACGAGGTCGAGACCCGCAAGCACAACCTGGTCAACCACCAGCTCGGTCAGATGGGCCTCGACCTCGCGAAGTACCTGGAGATCCAGGGCAAGAGCGAGGAGGAGTTCGACGCCGAGACCAAGGAGCAGGCCGAGAAGGGCATCAAGACCCAGTTCATCCTGGACGAGCTGGTCAACAAGGAGAAGCTGAACGTCAGCCAGGAGGAGCTCACCGAGCACCTCATGCGCCGCGCACAGTCCTCCGGCATGTCCCCCGACCAGTTCGCCCAGGCCGTCGTCGAGGGTGGCCAGGTGCCGATGCTCGTCGGTGAGGTCGCCCGCGGCAAGGCCCTCGCGGTCGTCGTCGAGGCCGCCACGGTCAAGGACAGCAACGGCGAGGTCATCGACCTCGACGACGAGGACGAGACCGCCGAGACCGTCGAGGCCGAGGGCACCGAGGACGAGGCCGCCGACGAGAAGCCCGAGGCCTGAGCCACGGCCGCCTCGCGCCTTCCCGGAGAGCGCTGATGACGGGCCCGGACACGCACGCCCGCGTGTCCGGGCCCGTCTTCGTACCACCCGGTGAGCCTGCGCTCACAGCGAACAGTTATCGATGCGGGATGGCGTTGTCCGACCTGCGCGTTAGGGTCCGTAGATACGAGGGCAGGGGAGTCCCTGAAACCGCGCCGGGGCGACACACGGCGCCGATCCCCGCGCCCCAGAAGACGACGCTGAGACGGCCCCAGGCCGTCCGACAACGAGCAGGTGGACACGTGACGATCCCGATGCCTTCCGCCGCCGCTGAGCCGACCTTCGGTGGCCTCGGCGACCAGGTCTACAACCGGCTGCTCGGCGAGCGGATCATCTTCCTCGGCCAGCCGGTCGACGACGACATCGCCAACAAGATCACGGCGCAGCTGCTGCTCCTCGCCGCTGACCCGGACAAGGACATCTACCTCTACATCAACTCCCCGGGCGGCTCGATCTCGGCCGGCCTCGCGATCTACGACACCATGCAGTACATCAAGAACGACGTGGTGACGATCGCGATGGGCCTCGCCGCCTCCATGGGGCAGTTCCTGCTGAGTGCCGGCACCCCGGGCAAGCGCTTCGCGCTGCCGAACGCCGAGATCCTCATCCACCAGCCCTCCGCGGGTCTGGCCGGCTCCGCGTCCGACATCAAGATCCACGCCGAGCGGCTGCTGCACACCAAGAAGCGGATGGCGGAGCTGACCGCCTTCCACACCGGCCAGACCGTCGAGCGGATCACCCAGGACTCCGACCGCGACCGCTGGTTCTCCGCCGATGAGGCCAAGGAGTACGGCCTGATCGACGACGTCATGACTTCTGCCGCCGGCGTTCCGGGCGGGGGCGGCACGGGCGCCTGAGCCCCGTACCACTCGCCCTACAGCCCCCAGCCCACTTGATCGCCACCAGGACGGTGAACACCACGATGAACAACTACCCCGGCAGCGGCCTCTCCCAGGGCGCGGAGTCCGAGTTTTCCGGCCCGCGCGCCGAGTCCCGCTACATCGTCCCGCGCTTCGTCGAGCGCACCTCGCAGGGCGTGCGCGAGTACGACCCGTACGCGAAGCTGTTCGAGGAGCGCGTGATCTTCCTCGGCGTGCAGATCGACGACGCCTCGGCCAACGACGTGATGGCGCAGCTGCTGTGCCTGGAGTCGATGGACCCGGACCGGGACATCTCGATCTACATCAACTCCCCGGGCGGTTCCTTCACGGCGCTCACCGCCATCTACGACACGATGCAGTTCGTGAAGCCGGACATCCAGACGGTCTGCATGGGCCAGGCGGCCTCCGCCGCGGCCGTGCTGCTCGCCGCCGGCACCCCCGGCAAGCGGATGGCGCTGCCGAACGCCCGTGTGCTGATCCACCAGCCGTACAGCGAGACCGGCCGCGGCCAGGTCTCCGACCTGGAGATCGCCGCCAACGAGATCCTGCGGATGCGTTCGCAGCTGGAGGAGCTGCTGGCCAAGCACTCCACCACCCCGATCGAGAAGATCCGGGACGACATCGAGCGTGACAAGATCCTGACCGCCGAGGAGTCCCTGGCGTACGGTCTGGTCGACCAGATCGTCTCGACGCGGAAGTCGTCCGTGTCGATCGGTTAGCGATCTCCGCTGAATGAGCCGGAGCGCTGCCCCCTTGGACCGGGCCGGGATCGAGTGAACCGAGTCCGTCCAAGGGGGGCCCGAACGGGGGGCCCGGCAAGGTACCGTCGATAGGCAAGCACCCGGGTCCGTGGAGCAATACGGATCCCAGGCGAAGGGGAAGCACCTCGTGGCACGCATCGGTGACGGCGGCGACCTGCTCAAGTGCTCGTTCTGTGGGAAGAGCCAGAAGCAGGTGAAGAAGCTCATCGCGGGACCTGGTGTGTACATCTGCGACGAGTGCATCGACCTCTGCAACGAAATCATCGAGGAGGAGCTCGCCGAGACCTCCGAGGTGCGGTGGGAGGAACTCCCCAAGCCGCGGGAGATCTACGAGTTCCTGAACGGCTATGTCGTCGGGCAGGAGCCCGCCAAGAAGGCCCTGTCGGTCGCCGTCTACAACCACTACAAGCGGGTGCAGGCGGGCGAGAACGGCCCCGGCCGCGGCGAGGAGGGCATCGAGCTCGCCAAGTCCAACATCCTGCTGCTGGGCCCCACCGGCTCCGGCAAGACGCTGCTGGCGCAGACCCTGGCCCGGATGCTCAACGTCCCCTTCGCGTTCGCCGACGCGACGGCGCTGACGGAGGCCGGCTATGTCGGTGAGGACGTCGAGAACATCCTCCTCAAGCTGATCCAGGCCGCGGACTTCGACATCAAGAAGGCCGAGACCGGCATCATCTACATCGACGAGATCGACAAGGTCGCCCGCAAGAGCGAGAACCCGTCGATCACCCGCGATGTCTCCGGCGAGGGCGTCCAGCAGGCGCTGCTGAAGATCCTGGAGGGCACCACCGCCTCCGTTCCGCCGCAGGGCGGCCGGAAGCACCCGCACCAGGAATTCATCCAGATCGACACCACGAACGTCCTCTTCATCGTCGGCGGTGCCTTCGCCGGCCTGGAGAAGATCATCGAGGCCCGGTCCGGCGCCAAGGGCATCGGCTTCGGTGCCACGATCCGCTCCAAGCGGGAGATCGAGTCCAAGGACCAGCTCCAGGACGTCATGCCGGAGGACATGGTGAAGTTCGGGATGATCCCGGAGTTCATCGGCCGGCTCCCCGTCCTCACCTCGGTCCACAACCTCGACCGTGAGGCCCTGCTGCAGATCCTGGTCGAGCCGCGCAACGCGCTCGTCAAGCAGTACAAGCGCCTCTTCGAACTCGACGGTGTCGAGCTGGACTTCGACCGCCCGGCCCTGGAGGCCATCGCCGACCAGGCCATCCTCCGCGGTACCGGCGCCCGTGGTCTGCGCGCCATCATGGAGGAGGTCCTCCAGGCGGTGATGTACGAGATCCCGTCCCGCAAGGACGTGGCCCGCGTCGTCATCACCGAGGACGTCGTCCACTCGAACGTGAACCCGACCCTGGTCCCGCGGGGCCGCGGCGAGTCGGGGGAGCCGCAGGAGAAGAGCGCCTGAGCCGCGGCACGTAGCGGCCCACCGAAACCGAACCGCCCGGCAGCGGGAACGCTGCCGGGCGGTGGTGTGCTCCGAGGCGGGTCAGGACTGCGCGCGGTTGCAGGCTTCCTCGGCGTGCGACGCCTTGACGCCGAGACGCTGCAGAGGCTGCATGCACGGAAGGGGCGGGATCGCGCCCCCGATGCTGGTCGCCCAGTCCTCGCAGATGGTGAGCACCTTCTTTCCCACCACGTAGCCCTTGCTGCTCAAGTAGGCCGTGCAGTCCGCTGTACTGGCCTGGGCCGGAGCGGTGGCGACGAGCGGAAGCATGGCTCCCGCCAGCAGCACCCCGGTCGCCGCCGCTGTGCGGCGCATGGACTTGCGCATGGCAGTTCCCCCTGAAGTGAAAAAAATCTTGGTCGGTCGCCGGTCAAGTTACCAGTGCGGCAAGCGGAAGGCGCTCGACGAGCGTTCCTCGTCGAGCGCCTCGGTGCCTCGTGGGGCCGTGCCGGCCGGGGTTACTTCTCCTTGCGGACCTCGGTGCGGATCTTGGCGGTCTTCTCGGACAGCTCCTCGGCGCCGGGCGTCGACGCGGTGGCGGGTCCGGAGGCGGAGGGGGCGGCCATCATCTGGACGGCGCCGATGGCGCTGCTGTCGCCCCAGATGCAGGTGGATGCGGTGATCGGCACGGAGACACCGCCCTGGGTGACCGTGATCTTCTGCGTCCGGCACTTCATCACCGCGCCGTCGAAGTCCTCGGGGGAGTACGAGGTCGTCGGCGTGACGTCCTCGATCTTGGCGTTCCGGGTCGCCGCGGACTTCTTCTGGTTCTCGTCCATCTTGGCGAACATCTGGCCCACCGTGCCCTCGGGGTCGGCCACCTCGCCGTACACGCCGATGACCTGTGCCGTCAGACCGCCGTCGGCCTTGTAGGCCCCCTGGACACCCTTGCTGTTGGTGATGCCCATCGCCTTGGCCTCTTTGTCGTTCGTGAGGTCCTCGGTGCCCGAGCCGCCGCCGGTGCTCGCCTTCTGGAACTGCCCGCTCAGCAGGCTGTTCGGCAGCGAGATCGTGTAGGGCTTCACATCCCCGCCCGAGCCGAACACGAAGTACGCGCCCACGCCGATCGCCGCGACGACCGCGACCGCGCCGACGATCAGGCCGACCTTCTTGCCGTTGCCGCCGCTCTCCTCCGGGCCCTGCGGGATCGTGCCGTAGGGCGTCTGCTGGCCGCCGTACGGGGCCTGCTGGCCGTAGGGCTGGCCGGCCTGCTGGGGGTAGCCGTATCCCTGCTGAGGGGGCGCCTGGCCGGCCTGCTGCGGGTAGCCGTAGCCCTGCTGCGGAGGCACCGGACCGCCCTGCTGCGGGTAGCCGTAACCGGGCTGCGGGGCCGGTGGCTGCTGCGGCTGGCCGTACGGGCCCGGCTGCGGGGGCTGCTGGCCGTACGGGCCGGGAGGCGGCTGGTTGAAGCTCATGGAGCGGTTCCCCTCGTGACAACTGAATTCAGTTGAGTTCTGCGTGTGAAGTTCTGCGTGCTGCTTGTGCGCTGCCGACATCCTGTACGACGCCGCTGACATCCGTTGCTCCGGGGGCGAAACCGATTCGAAGCTGCTACATGCGCGCCCGTACACTGTCCGTCGTGACCGAGAACACTCAGCAGAGCAACCACAGCGCCCCCGAACTGCCGACTCAGTACACGCCGGCCGACGTAGAGGGGCCGCTGTACGAGCGCTGGGTAGAGCGGGGCTACTTCGAGGCGGACGAGAAGAGCGAGAAGCCGCCGTACACCATCGTCATCCCGCCCCCGAACGTCACCGGCTCCCTGCACCTGGGGCACGCCTTCGAGCACACCCTCATCGACGCGCTCACCCGCCGTAAGCGCATGCAGGGCTACGAGACCCTCTGGCAGCCGGGCATGGACCACGCCGGTATCGCCACCCAGAACGTCGTCGAGCGCGAGCTGGCCAAGGAGGGCGTCTCCCGGCAGGACCTGGGCCGTGAGGAGTTCGTCGAGCGGGTCTGGCAGTGGAAGGGTGAGTCCGGCGGACAGATCTCGGGCCAGATGCGCCGCCTGGGCGACGGTGTCGCCTGGTCGCGCGAGCGGTTCACGATGGACGAGGGCCTGTCCAAGGCCGTCCAGACGATCTTCAAGCGGCTCCACGACGACGAGCTGATCTACCGCGCCGAGCGCATCATCAACTGGTGCCCGCGCTGCCTGACCGCCATCTCGGACATCGAGGTGGAGTACCAGGACGACGACGGCGAGCTGGTCTCCATCCGGTACGGCGAGGGCGAGGCCTCGATCGTCGTCGCCACGACCCGGGCCGAGACGATGCTCGGTGACACCGCGGTCGCCGTCCACCCGGAGGACGAGCGCTACGCCCACCTCATCGGCACCGAGATCGAACTCCCGCTGACCGGCCGCCGTATCCCGGTCGTCGCCGACGAGCACGTCGACCCGGAGTTCGGCACCGGCGCGGTCAAGGTCACCCCGGCCCACGACCCGAACGACTTCGAGATCGGCCGCCGGCACGAGCTGCCCAACCTCGCCGTGCTCGACGAGCGCGGTGTCATCACGGCGCACGGCCCCTTCCAGGGCCTGGACCGTTTCGAGGCCCGTTCCGCGATCGTCGGCGCACTGCGCGCCGAGGGCCGGATCGTCGCCGAGAAGCGCCCGTACACCCACTCCGTCGGGCACTGCTCGCGCTGCAAGACCACCATCGAGCCGCGACTGTCGATGCAGTGGTGGGTCAAGGTCGGCCCGCTGGCCCAGGCCGCTGGCGACGCGGTCCGCGACGGCAAGGTCAAGATCCACCCCAAGGAGATGGAGTCCCGCTACTTCGGCTGGGTCGACAACCTCCACGACTGGTGCATCTCGCGGCAGTTGTGGTGGGGCCACCGCATCCCGGTCTGGTACGGCCCGGACGGCGAGGTCGTCTGCGTCGGACCGGACGAGGAGCCGCCGAGCGGCGAGGGCTGGCACCAGGACACCGACGTCCTGGACACCTGGTTCTCCTCCGGCCTGTGGCCGTTCTCCACGCTCGGCTGGCCCGAGCAGACCCCGAGCGTCGAGAAGTTCTATCCGAACTCCGTCCTGGTCACCGGCTACGACATCCTCTTCTTCTGGGTCGCCCGGATGATGATGTTCGGGCTGTACGCGATGGACGGCACCCCGCCGTTCCACACCATCGCGCTGCACGGCATGGTCCGCGACCAGCTCGGCAAGAAGATGTCCAAGTCCTTCGGGAACGCGGTCAACCCGCTGGACTGGATGGACGAGTACGGTTCGGACGCCGTCCGGTTCACGCTCGCCCGCGGCGCCAACCCCGGTGTCGACGTCCCGATCGGCGAGGCCTGGGTCCAGGGCTCCCGCAACTTCGCCAACAAGATCTGGAACGCCACCCGGTTCGCGCTGATGAACGGTGCGACGGTGGAGGGCGAACTCCCGCCCGCCGAGCAGCTGTCGGCGACCGACCGGTGGATTCTGTCCCGGCTGAACTCCGTCGTCGCCGAGGTCGACGCGTACTACGACGACTACCAGTTCGCGAAGCTGTCGGACGCCCTCTTCCACTTCGCCTGGGACGAGGTCTTCGACTGGTACGTCGAGCTGTCCAAGACCACCTTCATGGCGGGCGGCCCGGCCGCCGACGCCTCGCGCCGGGTGCTGGGCGAGGTCCTGGACGTCACCCTGCGGCTGCTGCACCCGATCGTCCCGTTCGTCACCGAGACCCTGTGGACGGCGCTGACCGGCCGTGAGTCGGTCGTCATCGCCGAGTGGCCGGCCGCCGTGGCCGTTCCCGGGGCGGACGCCCCGGGCGGCTTCCGGGACGCGGCGGCGGAGCGGGAGATCGAGACCGTGCAGCAGGTCGTGACCGAGGTCCGCCGGTTCCGCTCCGACCAGGGGCTCCAGCCGGGCCAGAAGGTCCCCGCCCGGCTGGACCTGTCCGGCACGGAGCTGGCCGCGCACGAGGCCGCGATGCGCTCGCTGCTGCGGCTCCAGCCGGCCGGTGACGGCTTCAGCGCCACCGCCTCGCTGCCGGTCGCGGGCGCCACGGTCGCCCTGGACCTGTCCGGCACCATCGACGTCGAGGCGGAGCGCAAGCGCCTGACGAAGGACCTGGGCGCGGCCGAGAAGGAGAAGGCGCAGGCCACCGGCAAGCTCGGCAACGAGGCGTTCCTGGCCAAGGCGCCGGAGAAGGTCGTGGACAAGATCCGCGGCCGGCTGGAGACCGCGGAGGCGGACATCGTCCGGATCACCGCGCAGCTCGCGGCGCTGCCGAAGGCGTAACGGCGGCGGACTCCGCAGGCCCCTCGTCCGTACGGGCGGGGGGCCTGCGCCGTTCCCGGGCGGGGGCGGCCGGGCCGCGGAGGGGCTCCGCCCCGTGCTCCGGCCGTTCTCATCGGGCTCTCATCTGGCCGAGGCACGGTGGGGCGGAAGCCGTCGTTCCGGCGGCGCCGCACGTCCCGTCTTGGAGGAGCCGCGCCCGATGAACAAACCCCTGCGACGGGCCGCGGTCTTCTGTCTGGCCCTGATCGTCGCGCTGATGGGCTGGGCGACCTGGCTCCAGGGCGCCAAGGCGAGCGACTACAAGGACGACCCGCACAATCCGCGGGTCGCCATCGGCAAGTACTCCGCGCCCCTGGGCAACATCCTCGTCGACGGGGAGCCGGTCACCGGCTCCGCCGCCACCTCCGACACCCTGAAGTACAAGCGGACCTCCAAGGACGGCCCGCTGTACGCGCCGGTCACCGGCTTCAGCTCGCAGATCTTCGGCAGCAACCAGCTGGAGAACCTGTACGGCGATGTGCTGGACGGCTCCGACAGCCGGCTGCAGAGCCCCGCCGACGCCCTCTCCCGCAGCCGGCCCAAGGCCGGCGACGTGGCCACCACCATCGACGCCCGGGTGCAGAAGGCGGGCTACCGGGCGCTGGGCGGCAAGAAGGGCGCCGCCGTCGCCATGGACCCGGACACCGGGCGGATTCTGGGCATGGTCAGCACCCCGTCGTACGACCCGGGGGCGTTCGCCGGGTCCGGTTCCGGCGACCAGAAGGCGTGGCGGAAGATGTCCGGCGACGCCGACCACCCCGAGGTCAACCGGGCGCTGCGGCAGCCCCTGCCGCCCGGCTCCACCTTCAAGCTGGTGGTCGCCGCGGCCGCGCTGGAGGACGGGCTGTACTCCTCGGTGGACGAGCCCACCAAGAGCCCCGACCCGTACACCCTCCCGCACACCCGTACCGAGCTCACCAACGAGAACAAGGCCGCACCCTGCAAGAACGCGGACATCCGCACCGCGCTCCAGTACTCCTGCAACACCGTCTTCGCGAAGATGGCCGTCGACCTGGGCAAGGACAAGGTGAAGGCGCAGGCCGAGAAGTTCGGCTTCAACGACGGCGAGGTGGACACCCCGGTGCGGGCCGGCAAGAGCGTCTACCCCAAGGACATGGACCAGGCGCAGACCGCGCTGTCCGGAATCGGGCAGTTCGACGACCAGGCGACCCCGCTGCAGATGGCGATGGTCACCTCGGCCATCGCGAACGGCGGCGAGCTGAGGACCCCGCAGCTGGTCGACAAGCTGACCGACGGCGGCGGCAACACCGTCCAGGACTTCGGCCCGAAGAGCTACCGCGACGGCCGGACCATGTCGGGGCGCACGGCCGGGCAGCTGCGGTCGGCGATGCAGACGGTGGTGGACAAGGGCACCGGTTCCGCCGCGAAGATCGGCGGACTGACCGTCGGCGGCAAGACCGGCACCGCCCAGCACGGCGTCGACAACAGCGGTACGCCCTACGCCTGGTTCGTCTCGTACGCCGAGGACGGCAAGGGGCACCGGGTGGCGGTGGCCGTGATGGTCGAGGACGGGCACGCCGCCCGCAACGAGGTCTCCGGCAACGGGCTGGCGGCCCCGACCGCGCGGGCGATGATGAGGGCGGCCCTGCCGTAGGCGCCGGCCGGGCCCCGGCGCGGGGGCGCACGCCGGGGCGCGGGCCCGGCGTGCCGCCGCCCGGCCACGGCTCCGGACCGGCAGGGGGCAACGCAGCGCACCGCTGTCACAGGTGCCTCGTAGACTGGTCGGCGTGAGCGAGCGCCCCCAGAACGACGACCCCGACCCGAACGACGCCTTCGACGACATGGTCGAGGCCGAGACCGACCGTGACCCCGATCTGGCGGTGATCGAGGCCGGCAGCCGGACCCTGCGCGCCCAGGCCGGGCCGCCGCAGGGCGACGGGATTCCCACCCGGCCGGCCGACCCCGAGGTCGACCGCGCGCTGCGCGCCGTCGAGGAGGAGCTGGCGGGCCGCTGGGGTGAGACCAAGCTCGACCCGTCGGTGCAGCGCATCGCGGCGCTGCTGGACATCCTCGGCTCGCCGCAGCGTGCCTACCCGTCCATCCACATCACCGGCACCAACGGCAAGACCAGCACCGCCCGCATGATCGAGGCCCTGCTGACCGCCTTCGACCTGCGCACCGGCCGCTACACCAGCCCGCACGTCCAGTCCATCACCGAGCGGATCAGCCTGGACGGCGGCCCGATCTCCGCCGAGCGCTTCATCGAGACGTACCGGGACATCGCCCCGTACGTGGAGATGGTCGACAGCCGGGAGGAGTTCCGCCTGTCGTTCTTCGAGGTGCTGACGGCGATGGCGTACGCCGCCTTCGCGGACAGCCCCGTGGACGTCGCGGTCGTCGAGGTCGGCATGGGCGGGACCTGGGACGCGACGAACGTCATCGACGGCGATGTCGCCGTGGTCACCCCGATCTCGCTGGACCACACCGACCGGCTGGGGGAGACGCCCGAGCAGATCGCCGGGGAGAAGTCCGGGATCATCAAGAAGGACGCCACGGTCGTGCTGGCCCAGCAGCCGGTGGACGCGGCGTCGGTGATGCTCAAGCGCGCGGTCGAGGTGGATGCCACGGTCGCCCGTGAGGGCATGGAGTTCGGGGTGCTCTCCCGTGAGGTCGCGGTCGGCGGGCAGATGCTGACGCTGCGCGGGCTGGGCGGCGAGTACCCCGAGATCTTCCTCCCGCTGTACGGCGCCCACCAGGCGCACAACGCCGCGGTGGCGCTCGCCGCGGTGGAGGCGTTCTTCGGCGTCGGCTCGGAGCACGCCCGCACGCTCGACATCGACACCCTCCGCTCCGCGTTCGCCGCCGTCAGCTCGCCCGGCCGGATGGAGGTCGTGCGCCGCAGCCCGACGGTCGTGCTGGACGCGGCGCACAACCCCGCGGGGGCGCGGGCCGCGGCCGAGGCGGTCACCGAGGCATTCGGGTTCAGCCGGCTGGTCGGCGTGGTCGGCGCCAGCGGCGACAAGGACGTACGGGGCCTCCTGGAGGCCTTCGAGCCGGTCTTCGCCGAGGTCGTGGTGACGCGCAATTCCAGCCATCGTGCGATGGACCCGGACGAGCTGGCGGCCGTCGCCGTCGAGGTCTTCGGCGCCGACCGGGTGCAGGTGGAGCCGCGGCTCGACGACGCCCTGGAGGCGGCGATCACCCTCGCCGAGGAGGAGGGCGAGTACTCCGGCGCCGGTGTGCTGGTGACCGGCTCGGTGATCACCGTCGGCGAGGCCCGACTGCTGATGGGAAGGGGCTGACCGTGCGCACGCTGTGTGCCAGCACTCTGATAGGCGAATTCTTCGTGATCGGCTTCGCCGGTCTGGTCGCGATGCAGATGACCGATCTGCCGGCGGTCACGGTCTGGACGGTCAGCGGGATCGCGATGCTGCTGAGCCTGCTGCTGTGCGGGATGCTGGCCCGTCCGGGTGGCGTCGCGATGGGCTGGGCGCTGCAGGCCGCCCTGATCGCGAGCGGCTTCGTGGTGCCGACGATGTTCTTCCTGGGTGCGGTCTTCGCCGCCCTGTGGTGGGCGTCGGTCCACTTCGGCCGCAAGATCGATGAGGCGAAGGCCCGTTGGGCGGCGCAGTCCGAGGCGTCCGGCGAGCCCGCCGGCGAGCCGGCCTGACACCCGGTCCACGGGGCGTTCCGCGGGCCGGGGGCTGCGCCGTACGGTGCGGTGTCCCCCATGTAGCCTCAGTGCACCCGCTGACCATTGTTCATATTCAGGGAGTCCCTTCGTGAGCCAGCGCACCCTCGTCCTCCTCAAGCCCGACGCCGTCAAGCGGGGTCTGATCGGCGAGATCATCGGCCGTATCGAGAAGAAGGCCGGCTGGACGATCAGCGCGCTGGAACTGCGCGGCCTGGACCGCGAGCTCCTGGAGCAGCACTACGGGGAGCACGTCGGCAAGCCGTTCTACGAGCCGCTGGTCCAGTTCATGTCCTCCGGTCCGGTCGTCTCGATGGTCGTCGAGGGCGAGCGGGTGATCGAGGGCGTCCGGACGCTGGCCGGTCCGACTGACCCGATTGCCGCGCCGAGTGGGTCCATTCGTGGGGACTTCGGAACGATCACCCGGGAGAATCTGATCCATGCATCGGATTCCGAAGAGTCCGCAGAGCGCGAGATCAAGATTTTCTTCCCGGGCATTTCCTGACACATCATCAGCTGCACACCCCCCGTGACCTGGGGCGACCGAAGAAATCATCGGTCGCCCTTTGGTGTATACGACACGATCGGGGGAACGCATCACCGCGACACGACGTCACCATTGAGGGGGGCGGGTGCGTGTACGGCTGACAATGGCGGAACAGCCTCCCGACGTGTTCGAGTGGGCCTACTACGAACTACGATGGAGGCTTCCGCGCCTCACAGCGCATCACCTCCTGCCGACCTCCAGTAAGCATTCGCTCCAGTTGGGAAGGCCAGACGTATCCTCATGGGGAACAACATGTCGTTCATCGGCCGTGACATGGCTGTCGACCTCGGGACCGCCAACACGCTGGTGTACGTCAGGGGCCGCGGAATCGTCCTCAACGAGCCGTCGGTCGTGGCCATCAACACCAACACCGGCGGGATTCTCGCGGTGGGTGCTGAGGCGAAGAAGATGATCGGGCGCACGCCCGGCAACATCGTCGCCGTACGGCCCCTGAAAGACGGCGTGATCGCCGATTTCGAGATCACCGAGCGGATGCTCCGCTACTTCATCCTCAAGATCCACAAGCGGCGCTACCTGGCCCGTCCGCGGGTCGTCGTGTGCGTCCCCTCCGGTATCACCGGAGTTGAGCGCCGCGCGGTGATCGAGGCCTCGACCCAGGCCGGCGCGCGCCAGGTCCACATCATCGAGGAGCCGATGGCCGCGGCGATCGGCTCCGGTCTGCCGGTCCACGAGGCCACCGGCAACATGGTCGTGGACATCGGCGGCGGCACCACCGAGGTCGCGGTCATCTCGCTCGGCGGCATCGTCACCGCGCAGTCCATCCGGGTGGCCGGCGACGAGCTGGACAACGCGATCATCCAGCACATCAAGAAGGAGTACAGCCTTCTGCTGGGCGAGCGCACCGCCGAGAGCATCAAGATCACCATCGGCTCGGCGTACGACCTCGAACAGGACGAGCACACCGAGATCCGCGGCCGCGACCTGGTCTCCGGCCTCCCGAAGACCGTGGTCATCTCGGCCGCCGAGGTGCGCAAGGCCATCGAGGAGCCGGTCAACTCCATCGTCGACGCGGTCAAGACGACCCTCGACAAGTGCCCGCCGGAGCTGTCCGGTGACGTCATGGACCGCGGCATCGTGCTCACCGGTGGCGGCGCCCTGCTGCGCGGCCTCGACGAGCGGCTGCGCCGCGAGACCGGTATGCCCATCCACATCGCCGAGGACCCGCTCGACTCCGTCGCGCTCGGTTCCGGCAAGTGCGTCGAGGAGTTCGAGGCGCTCCAGCAGGTCCTCGACTCCCAGCCGCGCAGGTAGCACGGCCGGGGGAACCGGCCCGTACCGCCGCCGCCAGGCGGTGGACGGGACAGCCGGCGACCCCGGCGGCAGCGGCCGGTCCGTCCGCCGGACCGGCCGAGGGACAGCAGAAGGTCCCGACAGACACGGTGACTGACGCTCCACCGCCCGGCACCGTCACATCAGGCACAACGCTCAACTCCCGAACGAGACCGGCGGGGCCCGCAGCCGGCCGGTCCTACGAGGAAGGACACGGCCGCCGCACGTGAGGGACACACGAGAGAGCCGGCTGCTGCTGGTGCTGCTGGTCGCGATCGCGTTCGCGCTGATCACGGTCGATATCCGCGGCGGCGAACAGTCCCCGCTCGATGGTGCCCGGCAAGCCGCCGCCTCCGCCTTCGGCCCGGTCGAGAGCGGCGTCGCCCGCGTCGTCGACCCGGTCGGCCACGCGGTCGGTGCCGTACGGGACTCCGGCCGCCGGCACAACCGGATCAGCAAGCTGGAGCACGAGAACGAGGCGCTGAAGGCCAAGCTCGGCTCCTCCGACCGGAACCGCAGCCGCGCCGCCGAGCTCGACAAGATCCTCAAGACCGCGGGCACCGGCCAGTACGCCATCAAGGGCGCCCAGGTCATCGCCATCGGCTCGGCCCAGGGCTTCTCCTGGACCGTCACCATCGACGCCGGCAGCCGTGACGGCATCCGCCGTGACATGACCGTGCTCAACGGCGACGGTCTGGTCGGCCGGATCACCACCGTCGGCGCCGACACCTCCACCGTCCTGCTGGCCGCCGACCCGGACTTCACCGTCGGCACCCGCATGGAGAAGACCAACGAGATCGGCTTCGCCAACGGGCAGGGCGTCCGCTCGATGCGGGTGCAGCTCCTCAACGGCCGGGCCAACATCAAGAAGGGCGACCGCCTGGTCACCTTCGGCTCCAGCAGGGACAAGCCGTTCGTGCCCGGCGTGCCCGTCGGCCGGGTCGTCCGGGTCGAGCCGTTCAACGGCGATCTGACCCGCACCCTCCAGGTCCGGCCGTTCGTCGGCTTCTCCCAGCTCGACATCGTCGGCGTCGTCGTCCAGCCGCCCCGGGAGGACCCGCGCGACACGGTGCTGCCGCCCCAGCCGGCCAAGCCCAAGCCGACGCCGACGGTCACCGTCACGGCCACCCCCTCCGCGAGCGCCTCCCCCAGGAGCTGACCGATGCGCATCAACCGGATTCTGCTCTCCGCCCCGCTGGTGGTCGTCGCCCTCGTCATCCAGGTCACCATCCTCGCCAGACTCCAACTGCCCGGCGCCGTACCCGATCTGCTGCTGCTCGTGGTGGTCGGCCTGGCGCTGGTCTACGGCCATGTCGGCGGCGCGCTCATCGGCTTCTTCGCCGGGCTGCTGGCCGACCTCGCCCCGCCGTCCGACCACGCCGTCGGCCGCTATGCGCTGGTGCTCTGCGTCATCGGCTACGCGGCGGGCCTGACCAGGCCGGAGTCCGGGCGGCACCGCTCGGCGACGCTGCCGCTGATCGTCGTCATCGGCGCCGCGATCGGCTCGACGCTGATGTACGCGGGCGTCGGCGCGCTGGTCGGCGACACCGCCGCCCGGCACGTCGGCATCGTCGGACTGCTGCTCAGCGCCACCCTCTACGACCTGCTGCTGGCCCCGTTCGTGGTCCCGCTGGTGATGGCCGCGGCGCGCAGAACCGAGGGCGATCCGCTGACCGGCGACGGCACCAGCGGCGCCGGCGGTTCCGGCGGCGGCTCCGGCTACGGCTGGCTCACCACCGGCACCGGCCTCAAGGCCAGCCGCGGCGCCATGAAGTCCGTCCGCTCGGGGGCCCGCATCGGCAGCCAGCGCGGCGGTCTGCTCGGCAAGTCGGCCCGCGACAAGGTGGGCCGTATCAAGGGGGTCAAGCGGCTGTGACGCTCTCCCGCCCCTCGACCACGACCCCTCATGGAGGCGCGGCGCGCCATGAGTAATCTCCCGGAATCCCGGACCTCCCGGGTCAGCGTCCGGCTCATCGCGATCCAGATCCTGGTCTTCTCGCTGCTGCTCACCCTCGGCGGCCGGCTCTGGTACCTCCAGATCCGCAACGGCCAGGAGTACGCGACCGAGGCGAGGAACAACCACGTCCAGCAGGTCATCGAGCCCGCCACCCGCGGCTCGATCCTCGACGCGCGCGGCGTGCCGCTGGCCGACAACCAGACCCGTCTGGTGGTGTCGGCCAGCCGTACCGAGCTGCTGAAGATGAAGGACGACGGCAAGGCCGTGCTCGGCCGGCTGGCCAAGGTGCTCGGCCTGTCCGGGAAGGAGATCCGCAACAAGGTCCGGCTCTGCGACGCCAAGACGCCGCAGCCCTGCTGGAACGGCTCGCCCTACCAGCCGATCCCGATCACCGACGAGGCCACCACCCAGCAGGCCCTCCAGATCCGCGAGCGCTCCGAGGACTTCCCCGGCATCAGCGCCGAGCCCACCGCCGTGCGCCGCTACGCCGCCCCGGGCAAGGCCAACACCGCCCAGGTCCTCGGCTACCTCTCACCGGTCACCGACGCGGAGATCAAGAAGGCCGAGCACAGCCGTTCACCGCTGCTGCGCTCCGACCAGATCGGCCGGTCCGGTCTGGAGCGGACGTACGACGACGCGCTGCGCGGCAAGGCCGCCGTCACCCGCTACGAGGTCGACAACCTCGGCCGGGTCATCGGCCAGGCGAAGAGCGAGAAGGGCCGGGCCGGCGCCAGCGTCGTCACCAGCATCGACGCCCGGGTGCAGGCCCTGGCGGAGAAGCAGCTGGACCAGGCCATGAAGGACGCCCGCAAGGAGCACGACAAGAACACCGGCACCAACTACAAGGCCGACTCCGGTGCCGTCGTCGTCATGGAGGCGAAGACCGGCCGGGTGGTGGCGATGGCCTCCAACCCCTCCTACGACCCCAACGCCTGGGTCGGCGGGATCTCCGGCAAGGACTACGGCCGCCTCACCGGCAAGGACTCCAACTACCCGCTGCTGAACCGCGCCATCCAGGGCCAGGCGGCCCCCGGCTCGATCTTCAAGGTCATCTCGACCGCGGCCGCGGTCAACGCGGGCTACGACTTCAACGGCCACTACCCCTGCACCAGCTCGTACAGCATCGGTGGCCAGACCTTCAAGAACTTCGAGTCGCAGAGCCACGGCGCGATCAGCCTCGGCCGCGCGCTGGAGGTCTCCTGCGACACCGTCTTCTACCGGCTCTCGCACGACGAGTGGAGGAAGGACGGCGGGGACAAGCCGAAGAAGGACGCCAAGAACTGGTTCTACAAGACGGCCCACCAGTTCGGCCTCGGCAAGGAGACCGGCATCGACCTCCCGAACGAGGTCACCGGCCGGGTCCCCGACCGCAAGTGGAAGAACGACTTCTGGAAGGCCAACAAGGCCGGCTGGTGCGAACAGGCCAAGGCCTGGCCGAAGAAGAAGGACTTCGGCACCAAGCTCGCCCGGGAGGGCTGCCTGGAGGGCATGAAGCTGCACGCCTACGACTCGATCAACTACGCCATCGGCCAGGGTGACACCCTCGTCACCCCGATCCAGATGGCGGCCATCTACGGCGCGATCAGCAACGGCGGCACGCTCTACGACCCCACCGTCGGCAAGGCCGTCGTCAGCCCCGACGGCAAGCACATCCAGCGGATCAGGCCCCAGTCGCACGGCCGGCTGCCGGTGACGCAGAAGACCCTCGGGCAGATGGACGGCGCCCTCGCCGGTGTCGCCACCCGCGGTACCGCCGCCTGGCGGTTCGGCGGCTGGCCGCAGGACAAGATCCCGATGCACGCCAAGACCGGTACGGCCGAGGTCTACGGCAAGCAGACGACCTCGTGGTTCGCGACGTACACCAAGGACTACACGATCGTCATGACCATCGCCCAGGGTGGTACCGGCTCCGGCGCCTCCGGGCCCGCCGTGCGCAACATCTACAACGCCCTGTACGGAGTCGACGAAAAGGGCGGCATCGACCCCAAGGCCGCGCTGCTCCCCAAGCCGGAGGCCAAGCTGCCCAAGATCGAAAGTGATGGCGCCATCCAGTCCCAGCCCATCAAGCCCTATGTCCCGCCGTCGCCGTCGCCGTCCGCATCGGAGAGCCCACGATGACGACCAGCCACACCTCCCGGGCGTTCTCGATCCGGCGCTACACCCCCGAGCTCGGCACCTGGGGCAAGCTGACGGCGCGTGACTCGGTGCTGCGCAAGCTGGACTGGATACTGCTGCTGTCCTGCCTCATGCTGTCGCTGATCGGCTCGCTGCTGGTGTTCTCCGCCACCCGCAACCGCACCGAACTCAACAAGGGCGACGAGTACTACTTCTTCCTGCACCATCTGCTCAACCTCGGCATCGGCCTCGCGCTGGCCGGCGGCACCATCTGGCTCGGTCACCGGACGCTGCGTGGCGCCGTCCCCGTGATGTACGCCCTCTCAGTCGTGCTGGCGCTGCTGGTGCTGACCCCGCTGGGCGCCACCATCAACGGCTCCCGCTCCTGGCTGGCGATCCCCGGCGGCTTCTCCCTCCAGCCCGCCGAGTTCGCCAAGATCACCATCACGCTGGGCATGGCGATGCTGCTGGCGTCCCGGGTCGACGCGGGGGACCGCCCGCACCCCGACCACCGCACCGTCGTCCAGGCCCTCGGGCTCGCCGCCGTCCCCGTGGCCGTCATCATGCTGATGCCCGACCTGGGCTCGGTGATGGTGCTCGGCGCCGTCATCCTCGGTGTGCTGCTCGCCTCCGGTTCCTCCAACCGCTGGATTCTCGGCCTGGTCGGCACTGGAGTCGTCGGCTGTGTCGCGGTCTGGCAGCTCGGACTGCTCGACGACTACCAGATCGCCCGCTTCGCCGCCTTCGCCAACCCGAGCCTCGACCCGGCCGGCGTCGGCTACAACACCAACCAGGCCCGGATCGCGATCGGCGGCGGCGGACTGACCGGCTCGGGCCTCTTCCACGGCAGCCAGACCACCGGCCAGTTCGTCCCCGAACAGCAGACGGACTTCATCTTCACCGTCGCCGGTGAGGAACTCGGCTTCCTGGGCGCGGGCCTGATCATCGTGCTGCTCGGCATCGTGCTGTGGCGCGCCTGCCGGATCGCCCGCGAGTCCACCGAGCTGTACGGCACGGTCGTGGCCGCCGGCATCATCGCGTGGTTCGCCTTCCAGGCCTTCGAGAACATCGGCATGACCCTCGGGATCATGCCCGTCACCGGCCTCCCGCTGCCGTTCGTCTCCTACGGCGGCACGTCCATGTTCGCGGTCTGGATCGCGATCGGGCTGCTCCAGTCGATCCGGGTGCAGCGCCCGCTGTCCGCCTCCCGCTGACGCCGTCTCATCCTCCCAGGCGCAGCTCGAACCAGAGGGAGGCGGACCGCGGCACGCCGCCGAACGGCGTCGTGCCCCAGTCGTCGGCGAGCCGCCCGGTCAGCAGCAGCCCGTGATCGTCCTCCGGCTCCCCGGGCGCCGCGGCCGGCCGGGGAATCCGCACCGGCGCCTCGTCGTGCACGCTGATCCGCAGCCCGTGCCCGGTGGTCAGCATCCGCAGCAGGATGTCGGCGGACCGCGGCGTCCGCAGATGGGAGCTGGTCACCGCCTCCGAGGTGAGCAGCACCGCGGTGTCGAGAAGCGGGGCGAGGGGGGTGCGGCGCAGCACCGCGCGGACGAAGTCGCGGGCCGCCTTCGGGGCGGTGGGGCTGCTCGGTGTGGTCAGCAGATGCGAACGGGCGCCTGCCGGGACGCGGATGGGTGTCCGGGTGACGGGTGCGGTCTGGGGGTGCACGGATGTCTCCCTCCCCGAAGGGGTCGAGTACGCCCGATACCACTCAGCGTGGCGGGCTCATCACGCACCGTAAGTCACGCCGTACGGCGCGTGCCACCCGCTCCGGCGGATTCCGGCCCCGTGACAGCTGCCCGCTCCGGGCGGGTGGTGGCGGCCGGGAGACGTGACTAGATTCGATGCATGGCGGACACCGTGCGGGAGATCGAGCGGAAGTACGAGGCCGACGACGGCACCCGGCTGCCCGACCTGACCGGCGTCGACCGGGTCGCCGCCGTGGAGGAGGCGGGCACCGAGGAACTCGACGCCGTCTACTACGACACCGCCGGCCGGCACCTCGCCGCCGACGGCCTCACCCTCCGCAGGCGCACCGGCGGCAAGGACGCCGGCTGGCACCTGAAACTGCCGGTCGCCCCGGGGGTGCGCGACGAACTGCGGGCACCGCTCTCCGAGATGCCCCCCGCCGAACTCACCGCCCTCGTCCGCTCCCGCACGCTGGACCGGGAACTGCTCCCACTCGTACGGCTGCGCACCCGGCGCACGGTCCGGGTGCTGCGGGACGCCGCGGGCGCACCGCTCGCGGAGGTGGCCGAGGACGTGGTGCGCGCGTGGCGGCTCGACGGCGCGGCGGGGAAGACCGGCCCGGGGCCCGCCAAGGCCCGCTGGCGCGAGATCGAGGTGGAGCTGCTCGGGCAGGGCGACACCGGGCTGCTGGACGAGATCGGCCGGGCCCTGGCCGCTGCGGGGGTGCGCCCCGCCTCCGCGGCGTCGAAGCTGGCCCGCGCCCTGGCCGAGACGGGGCAGGGCGCGGGCAAGGCCAAAGCCAAGGGCAAGGGCGCGGGCGGGAAGGGCCGGAAGAAGGCGAAGGAGCCGGAGAAGCCGAAGAAGGCGGAGGAGCCGCAGAAGGGCCGGACCGCCGGGGACGTCGTTCTGCGCTACGCCCGTGACCAGATCCGGGCGATCATCGAGCTGGACCCCGCGGTGCGGCGCGATCTGCCCGACGCGGTGCACAAGATGCGGGTCGCCACCCGCCGTCTGCGCAGCGCCTTCCGCTCGTACGCCAAGGTCCTCGACCGCGCCGCCACCCGCCCCCTCGGCGTCGAACTCAAGTGGCTGGCCGCGGAGTTGGGGGTGGAGCGGGACCGCGAGGTGCTGACCGGACGGCTCCGGGCGGCGCTGGACGAGACGCCCGCCACGCTCCGGCTCGGCCCGGTGGACGCCCGGCTGCGCATCTGGTCCGAACGGCGCCGGGCCGGTGCGCGGGACGGCCTGCTCGCCGCCCTGGACGGACCGCGCTATCTGTCCCTGCTGGCGGCTCTGCACGCCTTCCTGGCGGACCCGCCGCTGCGCGGGGCCGCCGGCCGTCCGGCGCCCGAGGCGGTGGCCGCCGCCGTGCTCAAGGACCACCGGCGGCTGGCCCGCCGGATGGAGACCGCGCTGACCGCACCGGCAGGGCGGGAACGGGACGAGGCGCTGCACGGCGCCCGCAAGGCGGCCAAGCGCACCCGCTACGCCGCGGAGGCGGCCCGTCCGGCACTCGGCGGCCCGGCGAAGAAGTTCGCCAGGCGGACCAAGCGGGTGCAGCAGCTGCTCGGCGACCACCAGGACAGCGTGGTGGCGCGCGGCGCCCTGCGCGAGTTGGCGACCCAGGCGCAGCAGGCCGGAGAGGGCGGCTTCACCTTCGGCCTGCTGTACGGGCGCGAGGAGGCGCTGGCGGCGGACCGGGAGCGGGCGCTGCCGGACGTGTGGCGGAAGGCCTCGCGCCGCAGGCACCGGGCCGCGCTCCGGCCGTGACCTGCCGGGGGCCGGTCGCCTGACCGGTGCACGGCAGCGCGCCGCCGGCGCCGGGGTGCTTCCCGCGGCCGCGGGGCCGTCCGGCCGCCGTGCGAGAGGGGTGGCTGGAAGCAGTTACGCTTGAGAGTCGCCCCCTGCCAGCTCACGAAGGTACGAGATGTCTGCCGAGTCGGTCTTTCCGCAGCTCGAGGCCCTGCTCCCGCATGTGCAGAAGCCCATTCAGTACGTCGGCGGTGAGCTGAACTCCACCGTCAAGGACTGGGACTCCTGCGATGTCCGCTGGTCGCTCATGTACCCGGACGCGTACGAGGTCGGTCTGCCCAACCAGGGCGTCATGATCCTCTACGAGGTCCTCAACGAGCGCGAGGGCGTGCTGGCGGAGCGCACGTACAGCGTGTGGCCGGACCTCGAAGCGCTGATGCGGGAGCACGGCGTCCCCCAGTTCACGGTCGACGCGCACCGCCCCGTCGGCGCCTTCGACGTGCTCGGCGTCTCCTTCTCGACCGAGCTGGGCTACACCAACCTCCTCACGGCCCTGGACCTCGCCGGTATCCCCATGGAGGCCAAGGACCGCACCGAGGACCACCCGATCGTCCTGGCGGGCGGCCACGCGGCGTTCAACCCCGAGCCGATCGCGGACTTCCTGGACTGCGCGGTGGTGGGCGACGGCGAGCAGGCGGTGCTGGAGATCACCGAGATCATCCGCGCCTGGAAGGCCGAGGACCGGCCCGGCGGCCGTGACGAGCTGCTGTTCCGCCTCGCGCGGACCGGCAGCGTCTACGTCCCCAAGTTCTACGACGTCGAATACCTGGCCGACAAGCGGATCTCCCGCGTCGTGCCGAACCGCTCCGGCGTCCCGTGGCGGGTGTCCAAGCACACCGTCATGGACCTCGACGAGTGGCCCTACCCCAAGCAGCCGCTCGTTCCCCTGGCCGAGACCGTCCATGAGCGGATGTCGGTCGAGATCTTCCGTGGCTGCACCCGCGGCTGCCGTTTCTGCCAGGCCGGCATGATCACGCGCCCCGTACGGGAGCGAAGCATCACCGGCATCGGCGACATGGTGGACAAGGGCCTGAAGGCCACGGGATTCGAGGAGGTCGGCCTGTTGTCGCTGTCCTCCGCGGACCACACCGAGATCGGCGACATCGCGAAGGGGCTCGCCGACCGGTACGAGGAAGACAAGATCGGCCTGTCGCTCCCGTCGACCCGGGTCGACGCGTTCAACGTCGACCTCGCCAACGAGCTGACGCGTAACGGCCGTCGCTCGGGCCTGACCTTCGCGCCCGAGGGCGGCTCGGAGCGGATGCGCAAGGTCATCAACAAGATGGTGTCCGAAGAGGACCTGATCAGGACCGTCTCCACGGCCTACGGCAACGGCTGGCGGCAGGTGAAGCTGTACTTCATGTGCGGTCTGCCGACCGAGACCGACGAGGACGTGCTCCAGATCGGCGACATGGCGGTCAGGGTCATCGCCGAGGGCCGCAAGGCCTCCGGTCAGAACGACATCCGCTGCACGGTCTCCATCGGCGGCTTCGTCCCCAAGCCGCACACCCCCTTCCAGTGGGCGCCGCAGCTGTCCGCGGAGGAGACGGACGCCCGTCTCGAGAAGCTCCGGGACAAGATCCGCGGCGACAAGAAGTACGGCCGCTCCATCGGCTTCCGCTACCACGACGGCAAGCCCGGCATCGTCGAGGGCCTGCTCTCGCGCGGCGACCGCCGCGTCGGCTCGGTCATCCGTGCCGTCTACGAGGGCGGCGGCCGCTTCGACGGCTGGCGCGAGCACTTCTCCTACGACCGCTGGATGAAGGCCGCCGAGGAGACGCTGCCCGGCTTCGGCGTCGACGTCGCCTGGTACACCACCCGTGAGCGGGAGTACGAGGAGGTCCTGCCCTGGGACCACCTGGACTCCGGCCTCGACAAGGACTGGCTCTGGGAGGACTGGCAGGACGCCCTCGACGAGACCGAGGTCGAGGACTGCCGCTGGACCCCGTGCTTCGACTGCGGCGTCTGCCCGCAGATGGACACCGAGATCCAGATCGGCCCGACGGGCAAGAAGCTGCTCCCGCTGATGGTGAAGTGACCTCGGCCGGAGCGGGACGGTCGTTCCCCGCGGACGCGGGGGCGAGCCGCTGCGGCTGACCGCCGTCAAGTAGCGCTCTCCGTACGCCTTTTCGGCCCGGCCCTCCGCATACTGCGGGTGGCCGGGCCGTGGCGTGCTCACGCACAATGAGGCGATGTCAGCACAGCTCATCGCCCCCACCGTCGCCGTCCACGCCTCCTTCCTCGCCGCGATGGACGAGTTCCTCGCCGAGGGCGCGGACTCCACCCCGCACTCGAGCATGGCCCACGAGCTGCGGACCTGGCGCGGCCGCTGGGCGACCGCGGACGGCTTCGCGGAGTACGTCGGCACGGTCGGCGGGGTCATGGACCACGAACGCGCCGACGGCGTGGTTCCGCTGAGCACCCGCTGGTGGGTGGACGGCGACACCTACCTGGGGCGCGTCGCCTTCCGCCACCGGCTCACCCCGTCCCTCCTCACCTGGGGCGGACACATCGGCTACGGGGTGCGGCCCGGGGCCCGCCGCCGTGGCCACGCCACCGCGATGCTGCGCGCCGCACTGCCGGTGGCCCGTGACGAGCTGGGCATCGACCCGGTGCTGGTCACCTGCGATGACACCAACACCGCCTCACGTAAGGTCATCGAGGCCTGCGGCGGGGTCTTCGAGGACCAGCGGGACGACAAGCTGCGGTACTGGATTCACCCGGACGCGGCCACCGCCGGGCCGTAGCCACCACGGCGCGTCCGGCGTACCGAAGCGCACAAGGGGGAGGGCCCGATGGAGCCCATGGAGAAGAACCGGCGGGAGCCCGAGCGGTACGAGCCGGGCGAGGGCTGTCTGACCACCGCGGTCCGGCTTCCGGTACGGATCGTGGTGCTGGTGCTCGTGGTGCCGGTGCGCCTGGTGTGGGACGCGCTGGCCGCCCTCGGCCGCGCCGTTCACCGCAGCGTGCTGCGCCCCGTCGGCCGCGGCCTCGCCTGGCTGGGGCACACCCTCGTCGTCCTCCCCGTGGCATGGGCCTGGCGCACGCTGGTCGTCGCACCGGCGGTCTGGTTCGGCCGGTATGTGCTGACGCCGGTGGGGCGCGGGATCGCGTGGCTGGTGCGGGGGTTGGGGCTGGTGTTGGGGTGGTTGGGCAGGGCGTTGTTCGTGTGGCCGTGGGTGGCGTTGTGGCGGTATGTGCTGGCGCCGGTGGGTCGGGCGGCTGTTGTGGTGGTGGCGTGGTTGGTGCGGTATCTGGTGGTGGTGCCGGCCCGGTGGCTGTACGCGGCGGTGCTGACGCCGGTGGGGCGGGGGATCGCGTGGCTGGTGCGGGGGTTGGGGCTGGTGTTGGGGTGGTTGGGCAGGGCGTTGTTCGTGTGGCCGTGGGTGGCGTTGTGGCGGTATGTGCTGGCGCCGGTGGGCCGGGCGGCTGTTGTGGTGGTGGCGTGGTTGGTGCGGTATCTGGTGGTGGTGCCGGCCCGGTGGCTGTACGCGGCGGTGCTGACGCCCCTGGGGCGCGGGATCGCCTGGCTGGTGCGGGGTGTCGGCGCCGTGCTCGCCGCCCTCGTCCGGTGGACCGTGATCGTGCCGCTGGCCGCCCTGTGGCGCTATGTGCTGCGGCCGGCCGGGCAGGCGCTGGTCACCGTGGTGACGGTCCTCGTCCGCGAGACCGGGGCGGCGTTCGGACACTGCTGGCGGGTCGCCGGGATGATCTCCCGGGCCATCGGCCGGTTCCTCGGCGCGGTGCTGCGGTGGCTCTTCGTCAAGCCGGTGCGCTGGGTGTACCGCACCGTCCTCACCCCGCTCGGCCACGCCCTCCGCGACGGCATCTGGCGACCGGTCCGGCAGGCGCTGCGCACCGCCCGCGAGACGGTGCGGCAGACCCGCAGAGAGCTGCGGCACGCCCTGTTCGGCGCGCCCCGTGAGCCGCAGCGGGCCGCCGCCGGTCCGCCCCGGCGGGAACCGGGGACGTCCGGGGCACGTACTCTTGGTAGCAGTACGACCGCACTCACGAAGGACTGAACGACACTGGGCAAGCGACAGCCCGAAGGCCCGCCGCCCGCACCGGCGGTGCAGCGCATCCGACTGCGCTACACCAAGCGCGGCCGCCTCCGGTTCACCAGCCACCGCGACTTCCAGCGCGCTTTCGAGCGGGCGCTGCGCCGCGCCGAGGTCCCCATGGCCTATTCGGCGGGCTTCACCCCGCACCCCAAGGTGTCGTACGCCAACGCCGCCCCGACCGGTACGGGCAGCGAGGCCGAGTATCTGGAGATCCAGCTCGCCGAGCACCGAGACCCCGGCAAGCTGCGCGAACTCCTCGACGCGTCGTTGCCGGACGGGCTGGACGTGACCGACGCCGTCGAGTCCCGCACCAGCGGCCTGGCCGACCGGCTGGAGGCCTCGGTGTGGGAGATCCGGCTCGACGGGGTCGCGCCGGAGGTGGCCGGGCGCGCCGTCGAGGCGTTCCTCGCCGCGGACGAGGTACAGGTCGAGCGCCGTACGAAAAGCGGCATGCGGACCTTCGACGCACGGGCCGCGGTGACGCGTCTGGAGGTCACCGGTCGCGAGAGCGATAGGCCCGACGGCAATGCCTGTGCGATACTGCGGCTGGTTGTTCGGCATCTGACACCTGCCGTTCGACCCGACGACGTCCTGTCCGGCCTCCGAGCTACGGCCGACCTGGCGCCGCCGGTCCCCGCTGCGGTGACCAGGCTGGCGCAGGGGCTGCTCGATGAGGAGACCGGCGCGGTGACTGACCCGCTAGCGCCCGACCGCGACGCTGCCACGGCCGCCCCACCCACGGCCGCCGGGCTGAGTGCCGCGAAGGCGACGAGTGGGGCCTCCCCGGCAGCCGGGGACGGTACTGCGTAGGACCGCCGTCGTCGCGTCGCCGATCAACCAGGGAGCCACCCCGGTCCGGCAGGCGCACTGACCAGGAGACTTTCGCCGGTCCCGCCCAACCGGGGCCGACGAGCGAGACGACAGCTCCCGTGCGGCGCCCGCGCCCCGGAGCGGGACCGCGCTCATCACGCGGACCGCGGCCGGAATCAGGCGCGGCGCCCGGGAGCGTGACGGGAGAACCGCCCGCATGCTCGAGCCCATTGAGCCCACCCGATCCACGCATTCCCAGGATCGCGGTGCCGCCGACAACGACAACCACTCACCCAGTGACACGCTGCCGCCGCGCCGCAGGCGCCGCGCGGCCTCCCGGCCGGCCGGTCCGCCGTCGGCCGGTGCCGCCGAGGCCGCGGTGGTGAGCACCGAGACCACCGCCCCGACCGTGGCCGATCCGGCCCTGGCCGAGGAGACCACCGCCGCCGCGGTGACCACCGGCGACGAGGCCAAGCCGGCCCGTACCCGCCGCCGCGCGACCCGTAAGGTCACCGCTCCGGCCGGTGCCCCGCAGCCGGATTCCGGTGAGCCGGAGGACCTGGCCGCCGAGGAAACCGCCGAGGAGACCGCCGAGGTTCCGGCCGCCGTCGTGGAGGCGCCCGCCGAGGCGCCGCAGGACGAGGACGCCGCGCCGCGCCGTGCCCGCCGCCGCGCCACCCGTAAGGCGACCGCTCCGGCCGGCTCCCCGCAGCCCGTGACCGCCCCGGAGCCGGTGGCCGCCGAGGCGCCCGCCGCCGAAGCCCCGGCCGCCGTCGTGGAGGCGCCCGCCGAGGTGCCGCAGGACGAGGACGCCGCGCCGCGCCGCAGCCGCCGCCGCGCCACCCGTAAGGCCACCGCTCCGGCCGGCTCCCCCCAGGCGAGCGCCGTCGAGGAGACCGTGACCGCGGACGAGAACGCCGCACCGGCCGCTCCGGCCGCCGAGGAAGCGGCCCCCGCGCCCGCCGAGGACGCCAAGCCCGCCCGGACCCGTCGCCGCGCCACCCGTAAGACCACCGCTCCCTCGGAGGCCCCGCAGGCGGCCGAGGAGCCCGCGGCCGAGCCCGAGGAGGCCCCGGCCGCTGAGGACAGGACCGCCGAGGACAAGACCGCCGAGGCGCCGCGCCGCCGGGCCCGCCGCCGTGGTGAGCGTGCCGCGGAGCCGGCCGCCGAGGCGCCCCGTGCCGAGGAGGAGCCCGCGGCGGAGGAGCCGCCGCGCGGTCGCCGCCGTGCGCAGCGGCCCCCGACCGCCGTCTTCCAGCCGCCGGTCTTCACCGAGCCGATGTTCCAGACGCCGGAGACCGCGGCCGCCGCTGCCGCCGCGGCCCGCCAGGACGAGACCCCCGCCGAGCCGGCCGTGGAGGAGCAGCCCGCCACGGGTTCGCGCCGCCGTCGCCGCCGTGGCGCCCCGGCCGAGCCCGAGCAGGTGTCCGCCGCCCCGGCCGAGGAGCCGGCGGCCGAGGAAGCCGCGGCCGAGCCGGAGACCGAGTCGGCCGAGAACGGCCAGGGCGAGGACGAGTCCGCCGAGCGCCCCTCGCGCCGCCGCCGCCGTGGTGGCCGCCGCCGTCGTCGCGGTGAGGCCGCCGAGGGCGCCGACGAGCAGACCGCCGACGAGCGGGACGCCGAGGCGGAGTCCGAGGACGCCGAGGACCACGCCGGGCAGCCGGACCAGGAGGAGGCCGAGGAGTCGTCGGCCGGCGGTTCCAGCAGCAGCCGCCGTCGCCGTCGCCGCCGCCGTCGTACCGGTGAGGGCGTCGAGGGCGAGGCCGGCAACGGCGACGACCCGGAGCGCACGGTCGTCAAGGTCCGTGAGCCCCGGAAGAAGGACGAGGGCACCAGCGCCGACGAGGTGCAGTCGATCAAGGGGTCGACGCGTCTGGAGGCCAAGAAGCAGCGCCGCCGTGAGGGGCGTGAGCAGGGCCGCCGCCGGGTGCCGATCATCACCGAGGCGGAGTTCCTGGCGCGCCGTGAGGCCGTCGAGCGGGTCATGGTCGTCCGCCAGAGCGGTGAGCGCACCCAGATCGGCGTCCTCGAGGACAACGTGCTCGTCGAGCACTTCGTCAACAAGGAGCAGGCGACCTCGTACGTCGGCAACGTCTACCTCGGCAAGGTGCAGAACGTCCTGCCGTCGATGGAGGCCGCGTTCGTCGACATCGGCAAGGGCCGCAACGCCGTGCTGTACGCCGGTGAGGTCAACTTCGAGGCGCTGGGCATGGCCAACGGGCCGCGCCGCATCGAGACCGCGCTGAAGTCCGGCCAGTCCGTGCTGGTGCAGGTCACCAAGGACCCGATCGGCCACAAGGGCGCCCGGCTCACCAGCCAGGTCTCGCTCCCCGGCCGCTACCTGGTCTACGTGCCCGAGGGCTCGATGACCGGTATCAGCCGCAAGCTGCCCGACACCGAGCGGGCGCGGCTGAAGCAGATCCTCAAGAAGATCGTTCCCGAGGACGCGGGCGTCATCGTGCGCACCGCGGCGGAGGGCGCGAGCGAGGAGGAGCTGGCGCGCGACGTCCAGCGGCTGCAGGCCCAGTGGGAAGAGATCCAGAAGAAGGCCAAGAGCAACAGCTCCAGCGCGCCGACCCTGCTCTACGGCGAGCCGGACATGACCGTCCGGGTCGTCCGCGACATCTTCAACGAGGACTTCTCCAAGGTCATCGTCAGCGGTGACGACGCCTGGGAGACCATCCACGGCTATGTCGCGCATGTCGCCCCGGACCTCGTCGACCGGCTCCAGAAGTGGACCTCGGACGTCGACGTCTTCGCGACGTACCGCATCGACGAGCAGCTGATGAAGGCGCTGGACCGCAAGGTCTGGCTGCCCAGCGGCGGTTCGCTGGTGATCGACCGGACCGAGGCGATGGTCGTGGTCGACGTCAACACCGGCAAGTTCACCGGCCAGGGCGGCAACCTGGAGGAGACGGTCACCAGGAACAACCTGGAGGCGGCCGAGGAGATCGTGCGCCAGCTGCGGCTGCGCGACCTGGGCGGCATCATCGTGATCGACTTCATCGACATGGTGCTGGAGTCCAACCGGGACCTGGTGCTGCGGCGTCTGCTGGAGTGCCTGGGCCGGGACCGGACCAAGCACCAGGTCGCCGAGGTCACCTCGCTGGGCCTGGTCCAGATGACCCGTAAGCGGGTCGGCCAGGGCCTGCTGGAGTCCTTCTCCGAGCCGTGTGTGCACTGCAACAGCCGTGGCGTGATCGTCCACATGGACCAGCCGACGACCGCCGGCGGCGGTGGCAAGCGCAAGAAGAAGGGCAAGGGCGCACCGTCCGAGCCGCAGGTCCAGGAGGCCGAGGCGGCCCAGCAGGCGCCGGAGACCGCGCCGGAGCTGGAGCCCGTCACCGTGACGGAGGCCGAGCTGCAGCCCGCGGTGGCCGAGGCCGACGAGTGGTTCAGCAGCCCGGCCGAGGCCGAGGCGGCAGCCGGGCGGGGCCGTGGCCGCCGCCGGGCGAGCCGGAAGGCGTCCGCGCCGGCCGGTGCCCCCAAGGCGACCGAGGAGGCCGCCGAGATCGTGGTGCCCGCCGAGCCGGTGGCGGCACCGGAGCCGGAGCCCGCTCCGGAGCCGGTCGCCGAGGCGCCGGCCGCGGAGCCGGAGCCCGCGCCGGCCCGTCCGCGCCGCCGGGTGACCCGTCGGGTGACCGCCCCGGAGGTCTCCGACGACTCCGCGGCGACCGTCGTGATCACCGCCCCGGCGGCGGAGCAGGCCACCGAGCCGGCGCCGGCCGAGGAGGCCGAGGCCGGAGCGGAGGAGCCCGCGGCCAAGAAGACCGCGAAGAAGGCGACCACGAAGAAGGCCGCGGCCAAGAAGACCACGGCGAAGAAGACCACGGCCAAGAAGGCGGCGGCGAAGAAGACCACCACCGCCAAGAAGGCCACGGCGAAGAAGACCACCACGAAGAAGGCGACGACGAAGAAGGCGGCGGCCAAGAAGACCGCTGCCGACGGGGAGCCCGCGGTGGCACAGGCGGAGGGCGCGGCGTAAGCCGTTCCCGCGGAGCCCGGTGTACGCACCGGGCTCTCCTCCACGGAGGACCGAGCACGCAGGCCGTGCCCCGGACCCAGGCGGTCCGGGGCCGGTTTGACCCCCTGGTCAAGGCCCCGTAACCTTGACCGTCGGTGTCTAAGACACCAAACCCCTGAGCAAACACCTCTCGGTCCGCCGAGGGAGGCCGCTCATCCACTCGGATTTCACGGGCCCCATCCCGCGCCCGTGTGAGCGGCTGGCATCAGAGGACCCGTTTCTAGCGAAAGAGAGTTCCGCGTGTACGCGATCGTGCGCACCGGCGGGCGCCAGCAGAAGGTTGCTGTTGGCGACGTCATCGAGGTTGACCGCATTTCCACCAGCAAGGTCGGCGACACCGTCGAGCTCTCCACGCTGCTGGTCGTTGACGGCGACTCGGTCACCAGCGACCCGTGGGTCCTGGCCGGCGTGAAGGTCCAGGGCGAGGTCGTGGACCACCACAAGGGCGACAAGATCCGGATTCAGAAGTACAAGAACAAGACCGGTTACAAGAAGCGGATCGGCCACCGCCAGCTCCACACGGCGCTGAAGATCACCGGCATCGACGCTCCGGCGAAGTAAGGGACTGAGGAGACATGGCACACAAGAAGGGCGCATCGTCCACTCGGAACGGTCGCGATTCCAATGCTCAGCGGCTCGGCGTGAAGCGCTTCGGCGGTCAGGCCGTCCTCGCCGGTGAGATCCTGGTCCGCCAGCGTGGCACCCACTTCCACCCGGGCACGGGCGTCGGCCGCGGCGGCGACGACACCCTGTTCGCCCTTGCTGCCGGTGCGGTGCAGTTCGGCACCCACCGTGGCCGCAAGGTCGTGAACATCGTCCCGGTCGCCGAGTAATTCCGGCCCGGACGTAGTTCCACGCATCGCAGCATTCCGAGGGCGGACCGCCTTTCCCGCGAGAGCGGGAAGGCCGGTCCGCCCTTGGGCGTTGTCAGAGAAACACCGCAGTAAGAGAGACATCCGCGGTACGGCGCCCCCGCGCCCGGCCGCGACACCCCGCAGTTATCTGGAGGCACCCCCACCATGACCACCTTCGTGGACCGCGTCGAGCTGCACGTCGCCGCGGGTAGCGGAGGCCACGGCTGTGCCTCCGTTCACCGTGAGAAGTTCAAGCCGCTCGGCGGCCCGGACGGCGGCAACGGCGGCCGTGGCGGCGATGTGATCCTGGTCGTCGACCCGGACGTCACCACCCTCCTCGACTACCACCACCACCCGCACCGCAAGGCCACCAACGGCCAGCCCGGCGCCGGCGACAACCGTGAGGGCAAGAACGGCCAGGACCTGGTCCTGCCGGTCCCGGACGGCACGGTCGTGCTCGACGGGAACGGCGAGGTCCTCGCCGACATGGTCGGCCGGGGCACCACCTTCGTCGCGGGCCAGGGCGGCCGGGGTGGCCTCGGCAACGCCGCGCTCGCCTCCGCCCGCCGCAAGGCCCCCGGCTTCGCGCTGCTCGGCGAGCCCGGCGAGGGCCGCGACATCGTGCTGGAGCTGAAGACCGTCGCCGACGTGGCGCTGGTCGGCTACCCGAGCGCCGGCAAGTCCTCGCTGATCTCGGTGCTCTCCGCCGCCAAGCCGAAGATCGCGGACTACCCCTTCACGACGCTGGTGCCCAACCTCGGTGTGGTGACGGCCGGTTCGACCGTCTACACCATCGCCGACGTGCCGGGGCTGATCCCGGGCGCCAGCCAGGGCAAGGGCCTGGGTCTGGAGTTCCTGCGCCATGTCGAGCGCTGCGAGGTCCTGGTGCACGTCCTCGACACCGCGACCCTGGAGTCGGACCGTGACCCGGTCTCCGACCTGGATGTCATCGAGGAGGAACTGGCCCAGTACGGCGGCCTGGAGAACCGGCCGCGGGTGGTCGTCCTCAACAAGGTGGACATCCCCGACGGCCAGGACCTCGCCGACATGATCCGCCCCGACCTGGAGGAGCGCGGCTACCGCGTCTTCGAGGTCTCGGCCGTCGCCCACCAGGGCCTCAAGGAGCTGTCGTACGCCCTCGCCGACATCGTCGCGAAGGCCCGCGCCGCCAAGCCGGTCCAGGAGGCCACCCGGATCGTGATCCGGCCGCAGGCCGTGGACGACGCCGGCTTCACGGTGACGCAGGAGGGCGAGGGCTTCTACCGCGTCCGCGGCGAGAAGCCCGAACGCTGGGTGCGCCAGACCGACTTCAACAACGACGAGGCCGTCGGCTACCTCGCCGACCGGCTCAACCGCCTCGGTGTCGAGGACGCGCTGCTCAAGGCGGGCGCCCGCGCCATGGACGGCGTGGCGATCGGCCCCGAGGACAACGCGGTCGTCTTCGACTGGGAGCCGACCATGGCAGCCGGTGCGGAGATGCTCGGCCGCCGCGGTGAGGACCACCGTCTGGAGGCGCCCCGCCCGGCCGCCCAGCGCCGCCGGGACCGCGACGCGGAGCGGGACGAGGCCGCCGAGGAGTACGAGCGCTTCAAGCCCTTCTGAGGCCGCGCCGCCGGGGCCGCCCGGCGGTACGGAAAACGCGGTACGGAAACGGGGAAGGCCCCGGGAGGAGATCCTCCCGGGGCCTTCCCCGTGTGTGCCGCCGTGGGGCGGCCCGCCGCGGGCTCAGACGCCTGCGGTGGCGTCCGTGGTGCCGTTGGCCGGGTCCCCGGCCGTCTCGGGGGTGTCCGCGTCCTCCTGCGAGCGCTGGCCGGGGATACCGGACAGCCGGTTCTCCATCCGGACACGGCGCTCGTCGGCCTTGGTGCCCAGCGCCAGCGCGGCCTGGTTGAAGCGGACCGACGACGGCGGGTCCGAGGGGCCCAGCAGGTGCTCCTTCAGCTCGGCCCGCTCCGCGGCCAGGGTGTCCCGCTCCGGGTCGCGGACCGCGTCGAGGAGACCGGCGACCTGCGCCGCGTCCGGCGTGAGGATCGTCGCCGCCCGCACGGTCGGGAAGTTCGCCCGGAAGTCGTCCTCGCTCATCCCCGAGGTGTTGGCGACGGCGTACGGCTTCTCGCTCGTCAGGTAGTCGGAGACGACGCTGGAGACATCGCTGACCAGCACGTCGGCCTGGTTGAAGCAGCTGAAGATGCCGGGGCGGGCAGTGGTGATGACGCGGTGCTCCCACTCCGGGAAGGAGTTCCAGTAGGCCTCCTCCCAGGCGGTGACGGCCGCCGCGACGGCGGCGGCGCGGCCCTCCTGCGGGGTGCCCTGCAGCCGCATCCGCTCCAGCTCGTCCGCGCTCTTGCGGAACGCGGAGGTGGTCAGAGCGTTCAGCTCCTCGGTACGGCGGGCCAGTTCGGCGGCGGCCTCCGCGCCGGGCCGCTCCCCGCCGCGCCGGGAGTTCGCCTCGTTGATCATCGCCTGGATGCGGGTGTTGGCGGCGCCCGCACGCGGGTCCACGGAACCGGTCATCGGGTGCGGCTTGTACAGCAGCCGCACGTTCTCGTCGGCGAGCAGCTCGCGGACGATGTTCTCGCCCGCCAGGATCACCGAGGTGTTGCCCGGGTTGCCGTCCCAGCCCTCCCAGGTCGGGGCGTACAGCACGGTCGTCAGCCGGCCGGCCGGGGCGCCCGACTGCGGCCGGATCGGCGCCAGTTGCGGGCGGCCGACCTCGATGACGTCCTTGTCCTCGACGCCGATGTCGGCGAGCTGGTAGCGGTCACGGGCCGCCGGGCCCGCCACCCAGACCTCGTCGTACGCCTTCGCGTACGGGTTGCAGGAGGACAGCTTGTCGCTCTCACCGTGGTTGATGAAGGCGTGCTTGATGGACGGGATGCGCAGGATCTGCGAGGTCTTGCCGGAGTTCGCCGGGTGCAGCAGCACCTTGAGCGCGGAGTGCTCCAGGCGCATCAGGTTGGCGACCTTCGGGATGCACACGATCGGGATGTCGGTGGCCTCGATCTTCTGCACCATGAAGCGCTCGCGCAGCACGATGATCGGGTTGCCGTCCAGGTCGGCGAGGGTGCTCAGCCACATGTTGGCCTGGTAGGCGGAGGAGGCGCCGCCGGAGAAGTACATACCGACCGTCGGGCGGTACTCCGCCAGCCAGTTGTCGAGCCACTCCAGCGCCTGCTTCTCACTGGCCACCCGGTGCTTGGGCAGCAGCCAGGTGCCCAGGTAGAGGGTGCCGCCGGCGGACAGGGCCAGGGAGACGGCGAGGCCGATGCCGCCCCAGTACGCGTCGGTGGTGATCGCGGTGAGCATCATGCCGGTGGTGGTCGGCACCGAGAAGCGCAGCAGGCGGCGGCCCGTCTGGCGGGAGAGGATGCGCGGCGGGGCGTCGCACAGGCGCAGCGCGCTCGCGTCGATGTTGCGGGTGACGAACGGCATGCTGCGGGTCCGGCGGACCAGCACCGCGACCGCCTGGCACACGAAGTGGGTGCCGTAGAAGAGGAGCAGCGTGATGGTGAGCGGCGCCTGCTCCTCGAGCGGGTTGATGCCGTCGATGTGCAGCAGGCCGACCAGTATCAGCATGTCGCGCAGCAACTGGCGCACCGTGACGTCGAACCGAATCCGGCCGAGCACCGCGAGCAGGCCGGGCTGCTTGTGCTGGAGGACCAGGTCGAGACCCAGGTTGACCACGGATGCGGCGATGAACAGCGGGATGACGGGCAGCAGCGCTCCGAGGAGCTGCGCGGTGAACGCGACCATCATCGCGAAGAGGGCCGCGAGCTGTACGGCTCGGCGGGGGACGATTCCGGCGGAAGGCACGGGGGAGGGCTCCTGGCAGCACGAAAGGTCAGAGGGAGGCCGAGGGGGGCGGCCGGGTCCCGCGCTGCGACGCCGCCGGAGCGGCGATACGGGACCGATGGACACCCGACCGTATGACCTTGTTGGCCCCGGTGACAATCTGCTGTGGCTCTCATCACCGCGAAAGCGGATCAATCGAACGCAACCCGCCGGCCCCGGCTTCCCTCTTAGGAAAACCTCGTGGGTACGGGGCTAACGGGGGACGCGGCCTCCATTGTGCGGGTCGCCTCCGCGTGCCCGTGAACCGGCGTGGCGGGTCTCACCCGGCGTCCGCCAGGCGATATCACGGAGCGCCCGTGGTCCGTACTGCCGTAGATTGCGCCCGTAGGGCCGTGGTGCGGGGCGAACAGCGATCCCCGTGCGGCGGTGGGAACGGCGAGCACAGGGGTACGCAGGTGGCAGGCGCAAGGCAGGACGTGAAGGACGCCCGCCGGATCGTGGTGAAGGTCGGCTCGTCCTCGCTGACCACGGCCGCGGGGGGACTGGACGCGGACCGGGTCGACGCGCTGGTGGACGTGCTGGCCAAGCACCAGGACAAGGAGATCGTGCTGGTCTCCTCCGGTGCCATCGCGGCCGGTCTGGCGCCCCTGGGGCTGGAGCGGCGGCCCCGCGACCTGGCCCGGCAGCAGGCCGCCGCCAGCGTCGGCCAGGGCCTGCTGGTCGCCCGCTACACCGCCTCCTTCGCCCGCTACGGCCGCCGCGTCGGCCAGGTCCTGCTGACCTCCGACGACACCAGCCGCCGGGCCCACTACCGCAACGCCTACCGGACCCTCGACCAGCTGCTGGCCATGGGCGCGGTACCGATCGTGAACGAGAACGACACCGTCGCCACCGACGAGATCCGCTTCGGCGACAACGACCGGCTGGCGGCCCTGGTCGCCCATCTCGTCCGCGCCGACCTGCTGATCCTGCTCTCGGACGTCGACGGCCTCTACGACGGCGATCCGGCCACCCCCGGCACCTCCCGGATAGCCGAGGTCGGCGGGCCCAAGGACCTGGAGGGCGTCTCCATCGGCAGCGCGGGCAAGGCCGGCGTCGGCACCGGCGGCATGGTCACCAAGGTCGAGGCGGCCCGGATCGCGGCCGCGGCCGGTATCCCGGTCGTCCTGACCTCCGCCGTGCACGCCGCCGAGGCGCTGGCCGGCGGCTCGACCGGCACCCACTTCCTGCGCACCGGCCGCCGCTCCGCCGACCGGCTGCTGTGGCTCGCGCACGCCTCCACACCGCGCGGGGCGCTCGTCCTGGACGACGGGGCGGTGCGGGCCGTCGTGGAGCGCCGCTCCTCGCTGCTGCCCGCCGGCATCGCCGCCGTGGAGGGCGAGTTCTCCGCCGGTGACCCGGTGGAGCTGCGGGACGGCGGGGGCCGCGCGGTCGCCCGTGGCCTGGTCAATTTCGATGCCCGGGAAATCCCCCGTTTGATTGGCCGTTCGACCCGCGATCTCGCCCGCGAGCTGGGCCCCGCCTATGAGCGGGAGGTCGTGCACCGCGACGACCTGGTGCTGCTGCACCCCTGACGGCCGTCCGCGGCCGTGCCCCTCGGCGGCCGAAAACCGCCCCACCGTCCCGGTGCACGGACCGGCCTTTCCATGGGGACCTTGGTGAAAACGCCCCCGCGACGGGCCGCGGGCTGGTCAACTTTGTTGCGGACGCCGAAGGGGAGCGGCGCCCGCAGCGCGCACGCGCACCCGCCGATGTACGACGGCTCCGCGCCCCCGGGACGGAGCGATTCTCATCACAGGAGGCCGCCGGTGAGACGAGGGCGACCGGGGTCACCGCCCCGAGGGACGGCGGAGCGCACCCTGACCAGCGTCGGAACCGGCGAGGACACCGGCCTGCCGGACCCGCCGGCCGCGGAGCGTGACGGCGCCGACCGGCCCGCCCCGGAGGGCGGCCGCCGGGAGGTGTCCCGTCTGTGGCACATCACCCTCAGCGTCGCGGGCGCCGAGGCCCCGCTGAAGGAGGTCCGGCGGGCCCTGGAGCAGCTCGCCCACGACCATCCGTTCCTGCTGACCAGCCGCTACGCCAACGACCACGCCGAGATCCGCTACTGGGAGGAGGCGCGGGACCTGCACGACGCCGCGGCGGTCGCCCTGCGGCTGTGGGGCGAGCACCGCTCGACGGCCAAGCTGCCGCCCTGGGAGATCGTCGGCCTGGAGGTCATCGACCGCAGGACCTACCACCAGCGCCTCGCGGAGGGCTACGGTCCGCCGCCGGCCTCCCCGATCGGCGTCCACCCGTTCTGACCACCGGCCGTCCGCGTCCCGCGCTGTGAGATACGGCGTGGCCCCGCCCCGCCGCCCCGCTAGGCTGCGGCCATGACCAGCAGCGCACCGCACTCCTCGCCCGTCCTCGAGGCCGCCCGCCGCGCGCGGGAGGCAGCCGCCGTCCTGGCGCCACTGCCGCGTACGGCCCGTGACGCAGCGCTGCTCGCCATCGCCGACGCCCTGGTGGAGCGGACCGACGCGATCGTCACCGCCAACGCCCAGGACATCGCCAAGGCGCGGGCGGCCGGCACCGCCGAGTCGGTCGTGGACCGGCTCACCCTCACCCCCGAGCGGATCGCGGCCATCGCCGCCGACGTCCGCCAGGTCGTGGCGCTGCCCGACCCGGTCGGCGAGGTGGTGCGCGGCTCGACCCTGCCCAACGGCCTCGACCTGCGGCAGGTCCGGGTCCCGCTCGGCGTGATCGGGATCATCTACGAGGCCCGGCCCAATGTGACGGTCGACGCCGCGGCCCTGTGCCTGAAGTCCGGCAACGCCGTGCTGCTGCGCGGCTCGTCGTCCGCGTACGCCTCCAACAGCGCCCTGGTGGAGGTGCTGCGCGACGCCGTCCAGAGCGCCGGGCTGCCCGCCGACGCGGTGCAGCTGGTGCCGGGGGAGAGCCGGGACTCGGTGCGGGAGCTGATGCGCGCCCGCGGCCTGGTCGACGTGCTGATCCCGCGCGGCGGCGCCTCGCTGATCCGTACGGTCGTCGAGGAGTCCACCGTCCCGGTGATCGAGACCGGCACCGGCAACTGCCACGTCTACGTCGACGAGGCCGCCGACCTCGACATGGCCGTCGACATCCTGGTCAACTCCAAGGCCCAGCGGCCCAGCGTCTGCAACGCCGCCGAGACGGTGCTGGTGCACGCCGGGATCGCCGAGAAGTTCCTGCCGCGCGCCCTGGAGGCGCTGACCCAGGCCGGTGTGATCGTGCACGGCGACGCCGCCTGGCAGCAGGCCGGCCCCGGACTGGTGGCCCCCGCCACCGACGAGGACTGGGCGACGGAGTACCTCTCGTACGACATCGCGGCCGCCGTGGTGCCCGACCTGGACGCGGCGGTGGCGCACATCCGGCGCTGGACCTCCGGCCACACCGAGGCCATCGTCACCACCTCGCAGGCCGCCGCCCGCCGTTTCACCCAGTTGGTCGATTCCACCACCGTCGCGGTCAACGCCTCCACCCGTTTCACCGACGGCGGCGCATTCGGCTTCGGCGCGGAGATCGGCATCTCGACGCAGAAGCTGCACGCCCGCGGCCCCATGGGACTGCCGGAACTGACGTCCACGAAGTACATCGTCACGGGCGACGGCCACACCCGCTGAAGGTCCCCCGGATTCCCCGTTCTCCCTGCCCAAAACGACCGGCCGGGGCTAACCTGGACGGGTGCCGGACGACGTGGGGGGCAAGCCGTTCCCGGACGGTGAAGAGCCCGACGAGCACCACCACGGGAGCCACGGAAAAGCGGACGAAGAATTCGCCTCCGTGGTCTTCGACGAGGAATTCGTCCGGTCCGCCCGTATTCACGAGCCCTCGGCGGTCGAGCGGATGCTGGCCGCCGCCGAGGCACGCGCGGAGGCCGAGGCGGCCCGCTCCGGCCCCGGCTTCGGCCCCGACGGCGACGACGTGGACGAGACCGGACCCCGCCGCCGGCGCCGTGGCCGCGAGCCCGACGACTACGACGGCTACGCCGCTTACGGAGAGTACGACGACGGGGAGTACGGCGACTATCCGCCGCATGACCCGTATGGCCCCTACGGCGGAGCGCTGCGTCCGTACCGCGGCGGCACCCGCTGGCACCGGCCGGTCGCCTGGGTGCTGGCCGTGGTGATGGGGATCGGGCTGGTCGCGCTGGCCTTCAGCGCCGTCTACCGGGGCTCCTCCGGGCGGCCCCAGAACCCGGCTCCGGCACCCGCCTCCAGCGGCGTGGACGCCCCGGTCACGGGCGGTCCGGACGGGGCCCGTACGGCGCGCCCCGGCCTCCCGTCGCCGCCGTCCGCGGAGGCCCCGCGGCCCTCGTTCTCGGCGGTGCCCAGGCAGCACTGACGGCGCGGCACACTTCCCGCAAATCGGACGCCTGAAACCGCTTTGCCCGGCGAAGTTGCCCGGCGCCCCCGCGTTTACGTTCGCCCCGGCAGACCTACTCTTGTTGTATGACCGGGCCTGGTGACCCTCCGGAAGGGACGCCCAACGGCGCCCCGGGAGGCGGTGAGGACGAATACCGATCCGTCGTCTTCGACGAATCGTTTGTTCGGGCTGCGCGGCTGCAGGAATTCTCCGCGGACGAGCGACTCGGCGAGCACCACTCACCCGCCGTCAAGACCCGGCACGCATGGCGGCGCCTCGGCGGCTCCCGGCAGGCGATCCTGCTGGTGCTGCTGATCGTGCTCGCCTTCGGCACCGCCGTCTACATGGGCGTACGGCACCCGTACAAGACCCCGGAGACGGTCCGGGCGCAGGCGCTGCGGTCCGCCGTGGTGCCGCTGGCGCCGGCCGGGAAGGTGCCGGGCGCGACGCCGGACGATCTCTTCGCGCACAGCCCCGCGGCGAACTACCGGATCGGCGCGGAGGGCGTGAATCTGCCCGCCGTCTCTCGCACCGAGCACTTCTCCGACGGGCAGATCGTCTCCGCGCTGACCATCGCGAAGGACTACCTCGTCCGATCCTCGCTGGACCCGGACACCCTCACCGGCGGCTCCGTACGGCCGGTGCGGCTGCTGCTCGACACCCGTCAACTCGACCAGTTCGACCGGAGCATGGCGCACCCGGACGACAACGGCCACGACGCCGCGACCGGCTGGCTGATCCGCTTCGACCCGCGCCAGACCCGGCTCGCCGACCGGGACGTACGGGTCAACGGCACGCTGGCTGCCTCGGAGTTGAGCCCGGACGCCCTTGATGTGACCGCCGACTACACCTTCGTCTACGCGGTGCGGCCCGCGCCCGGCGCACCGCACGCGGACACCGGCAAGCCGACAGCGGGCGCCGCCTCGCTGGTCACCGTCCGCCGTGAGGTGCACTTCCGGCTGACCCGCGAGAACCTCAGCGACCACCGCCTGGAGGTGCTGCAGAGCAGCCTGCAGGCGGGGCCGCTGGCCTGCTCCTCGAAGCCGGCCGACGCGCTGCGCCCGCTGTTCGCGGGACAGCACGCCGGCAGTGACCGGCCCTCGGGCACCGACCCCTACGCCAGGGACCGCGTCAACCCCTCCCTCTGCGGCGAGCTGGCACCCTCCGCCCAGCCGAAGCCGAGCCGTCCGATGCGCTAGGAAGGGGTCCCGGGGCGAGCCCTAGGAGCCCGTTCCGCCGTTCCCGTTGGCGCCGCCCTGGCCGTCGGGCCGTGAGCCGCCGCGGAAGACCGTGTCGCGCAGCTTGCCGCCCAGGTCGCCCGCACCGCCCGCGATGTCGCGCACCAGGCCCATCAGCGGGTCCTTGCTGTTGCGCATCGAGTCGGCGTAGTGGGCGGCGGAGTCCCGGAACGAGTCGGAGACCGAGGTGTCCTTGTCCTCGTCCCGGCGCGGGTAGTGGCCGTCCATGATCCGCTGGTAGTCGCGGCCGGCCGCCCACTTCTTGAGCTCGGCCGCCCGCACGGTGGTGAACGGGTGGCTGCGCGGCAGCAGGTTGAGGATCTTCAGCACGGAGTCGCGCAGATCGCCGCCGGACTCGTACTCGTCCGCCTGCTTCAGGAAGGCGTCGACATTCATCTCGTGCAGGTGATTGCCGCCGGCCAGCTTCATCAGGCCGCGCATCGAGGCCTGCAGATCCTGCCCGACCAGCAGCCCGGCGCGGTCGGCCGACAGCTCCGACTTGCGGAACCACTCGCGCAGTGCCGTCACGATCGCCATGATCGCGACGTTGCCCAGAGGAATCCAGGCGACCTTCATCGCCAGGTTCGTCAGGAACAGCAGAATCGTGCGGTACACCGCGTGACCGGACAGCGCGTGGCCGACCTCGTGGCCGACGACCGCCCGCATCTCCTCCTCGTCCAGCAGCTCGACCAGGCCGGTCGTCACCACGATGATCGGCTCGTCGAGACCGATGCACATGGCGTTGGGCTGCGGGTCCTGATTCACGTACATCGGCGGGACCTTCTCCAGGTCCAGGATGTAGCAGGCATCGCGCAACATGGCGTTGAGGTGCGCGAACTGCTGGTCGCTCACCCGTACCGAGTCCGACAGGAACAGCAGCCGCAGGCTGCGCTCCGGCAACAAGCCGCTGAGCGTCTTGAAGACGGTGTCGAACCCGCTCAGCTTGCGCAGCGCCACCAGCGCCGAGCGGTCCGCCGGGTGCTCGTACGCCCGCGACGAGATGCCGGGGAACCGCCGCCGGTCCCGGCTCGGTACGTTTGCGCTGCCGCCTGGGCTCTCCGTCATTGGGGCCTCCCCCTGTTCGACTGCGTGCGTTCAGACTAGAGGACGCCACCGACAGACGAATGGATGCTCGGGCGTACGCTGGCGATCGCACCAATACCCGCACGGGCCCGGACACATGACCACCCGGCCGTACCAGAGGAGCGCCTCGTCATGCCGTATCCGAACCTGCTGCTCGCCGCGGCCCAGGAGACCGCCAGGGACGCCGGACCGGGATGGATTCTGCGCACCGTGATCATCGGTGGAGTGGTGGGCGCCGCCCTGCTCGCCTGGTTCCTGCTGCGCGGCTACGGCCGGGACTGACCCTCCGCCGGCCGCCGCGGGGCGGGTCCGGACGGAGTCGCCGTGGGCCCACGGTGAGCCGCCGCTTACGATGTGGTGGAAGTCTCCGCCCGACCCCAGCCCGGATTGGTCCTGCCGACGATGAGCCTGCACACCACCGCACAGTCCCTGGCCACCCTCGCCGCCGAACCCGGGCACGAGGGCGGTCACGCCAGCCTCAGCCCCTTCGTGACCGGCGGCGGCGCCCTTTTTATCCTGCTCCTCCTGCTCTGGATCACCACCCGTTTCAACCGGGACCGCTGAGCCCCGGCACCCGGCCCCCGGCATCGCGCGCCGCCCAGTAGGGTCTGCACGCATGGGAGAGCACACAGGGCCCGTGAAGCGGCGACTCGGAGTGATGGGCGGGACGTTCGACCCGATCCACCACGGACACCTGGTCGCCGCCAGCGAGGTGGCCAGCCAGTTCCACCTCGACGAGGTCATCTTCGTGCCGACGGGACAGCCGTGGCAGAAGAGCCACAAGACGGTGTCCCCGGCCGAGGACCGGTATCTGATGACGGTCATCGCGACCGCGTCGAACCCGCAGTTCTCCGTCAGCCGGATCGACATCGACCGCGGCGGCAAGACGTACACGATAGACACGCTGCGTGATCTGCGGACCGAGCACCGTGACGCGGATCTGTTCTTCATCACCGGCGCCGACGCGCTCAGCCAGATCCTGACCTGGCACGATGCCGCGGAGCTGGTGTCACTCGCCCACTTCATCGGGGTGACCAGGCCCGGCCACGTCCTCGCGGACCCCGGGCTGCCCGAGGGAGCGGTGTCCCTGGTCGAGGTGCCGGCGCTGGCCATCTCCTCGACCGACTGCCGGGCGCGCGTCGCCCAGGGGGAGCCGGTCTGGTACCTGGTGCCGGACGGTGTGGTGCGCTACATCGACAAAAAAGAGCTGTACCGCAACGACCGCTGACGGGGCTGACGGAAAGGGGCACCGGTGAGCGACCGACAGGACGCGTACGGGCCGCAGGACCCGTATGCCCACGACCCGTATGCCCAGGAGCGGCACGGGCAGCAGTCGGGCTACACCTACGACGCCTACGGGCAGCCGGTGTACCACGACGCCGCACAGCCGTCGTACGAGCAGCACTACGACCCGTACGGGCAGCAGGCCGCCGCCACCGCCTACCAGGGCTACGACCCGTACGGCGGCCAGACCGCTCAGGACCACCAGGCCGGCCGGCCGCCCTACCAGGCGCAGCAGGAGTACGGCTACGACGCCTACGGGAGCGGGCAGGCGCCGGCGCAGCCCGGCTATCCGCAGCAGTACGACCCGTACGGCCCCGCCCAGCAGGACCCGCAGCACCAGCAGGACTGGATTCCGCAGCAGGCCCAGCAGTCCCCGTACGAGCAGCCCTATGGGGAGCCGCCCCGTTACGAGGAGCCCGCACCGCAGCGCCAGGACGGCCCGCCCCGGCCGCCGGCGCAGCGCCGCGCCCCCGACGACACCGACGGGCCGGACGCCGCGGGCCGTCCCGCCGCGCCCGCCGACGGCGGTCCCGAGTACCGCACCGAGCAGTTCTCCTTCATCGAGGAGCCGGACGAGGACTCCGAAGACGTCATCGACTGGCTGAAGTTCACCGAGAGCCGCACCGAGCGGCGCGAGGAGGCCAAGCGGCGCGGCCGCAGCCGGATCGTCGCGCTGTCGGTGGTGCTGGCCCTGCTGGCCGCCGGTGGTGTCGGCTATCTCTGGTGGGCGGGCAAGCTGCCGGGCGTGGCCGCTCCGGGCGCTGATGCGGCCGCCGCGGGCGCCGGGCAGAAGCGCGACGTCCTCGTCGTCCATCTGCGGGACACCACGTCGGGGAACAGCTCGACGGCGCTGCTGGTGGACAACGAGACCACCGACAAGGGCACCACCGTCCTCCTGCCCAACAGCCTCCTCGTCTCCAAGGACGACGGCACCACCACGACGCTCGGCAAGTCCGTCAAGGACGAGGGCACCGAGCCGACCCGGGACGCCCTCAACAGCCTCCTGGGCGCCGACCTCAAGGCCAGCTGGCGGCTGGACACCCCGTACCTGGAGAACCTGGTCGAGACGGTCGGCGGGATCACCCTCGACACCGACGCCACCGTCCCCGGCGCCAAGAAGGGCGCCTCCCCGGTCGTCAAACAGGGCAGCGCCCAGGACCTCAGCGGTCAGGCCGCCGTCGCCTACGCCACCTACCTGGGGCCGGGCGAGCCCCAGACCAAGCAGCTGCAGCGGTTCGGCCAGGTCATGCAGGCGACCCTGAAGAAGGTCTCCAGTGACGCCGACGGCGCCACCACCACGGTGAAGACCCTGCTCCAGGTGCTGGACCCGCCGCTCACCGAGGCCCAGCTGGGCAGCTCGCTGGCGCAGCGGGCGGAGCTGGCGAAGACCGGCGCCTACCGGACCACCCTGCTGCCCGTGCAGGCGAACGGGACGCTCAGCCCGACCACCTCGGCACGCGTGGTCAAGGACGTGCTCGGCGGCACGGTCAAGAAGACCGCCCCCGACGCGACCGCCCGGGTCGCGGTCCGTAACGCCACCGGCAACCGGGCCGCCACCGGCAAGGCGCAGGTGGCGCTGCTCAACGGCGGCTACACCTTCGTCGACGACGGCGCCGCCGGTGCGGCCGCCGCGTCCCGGATCACCTACGCGGACGCCGCCCAGAAGACGAAGGCGGCGGAGGTCGCCAAGACACTGGGGCTGCCGGCCGGTGCGGTCCGGCAGGGCAAGGGCGCCTCGAACGCCGACATCACCGTGGTGCTGGGGCGGGACTACAAGGGCTGACGGGCCGGACGCGCCGGGCTCCCCACCGGTGGCGGCGGGGCCCCCGGCGGCCCGGCCCCGGCGCTGACCGGCCCGGACACCGGAGCCGGCCGGTGGGTCCGGAAACACAGCCGGGAGTGTCGGCGGTCCGTGAGACCCTTGAGGGGTACCTGACCGCCGATCCGGTTGCCCATGGGGACTGCGGCGCGCACCGCGGTTCCGCAGCGCGCCGGCGCCCCTGCCCGGCCGGAGAGGCTGCCCTCGAACCGGAAAGCCGCTTGTGACCGCCACGGACCGCTCCATCGAGCTCATCAACGCCGCCGCCCAGGCCGCCGCCGACAAGCTCGCGCACGACATCATCGCGTACGACGTCAGTGACGTCCTCTCGATCACCGACGCCTTCCTGCTGGCCTCGGCGCCCAGCGACCGCCAGGTCAAGTCGATCGTCGACGAGATCGAGGAACGCCTCAACAAGGACCTCGGTGCCAAGCCGGTCCGCCGTGAGGGCGACCGCGAGGCCCGCTGGGTGCTGCTCGACTACGTCGACATCGTGGTGCACGTCCAGCACAGCGAGGAGCGCGTCTTCTACGCGCTCGAGCGCCTGTGGAAGGACTGCCCCGAGATCGACCTCCCCGAGGAGGCCAAGGCCACCCGCGGCAAGGCCGCCGCGCACGCCGAGGCCACGGCCGGCGAACAGGACGGTGAGCTGCTCTGAACGCCACCAAGAGCGGCCAGGGTCGCCGCATCGTCCTCTGGCGCCACGGCCAGACCGCCTGGAATCTGGAGCGCCGTTTCCAGGGCTCGACGGACATCGAGCTGACCGAGGCGGGCGTCGCCCAGGCGCGGCGCGCCGCCCGGCTGCTCGCCGCCCTGACCCCGGACGCCATCGTCGCCTCCGACCTGCGCCGGGCCGCGGCGACGGCGGGCGAGCTGGCCGCCCTGACCCGGCTCGAGGTGACGCATGACGCGGCCCTGCGGGAGACCTACGCGGGCTCCTGGCAGGGGCTGACGCACGACGAGATCCTCGCGCAGTACGGCGAGCAGTACACCGCCTGGAAGCGCGGGGAGCCGGTGCGCCGCGGCGGCGGCGAGCTGGAGACCGAGGTCGCCGACCGGGCCGCCCCGGTCGTCCTCAACCACGCCGACAAGCTCCCCGAGAACGGCACCCTGGTCGTGGTCAGCCACGGCGGCACGATCCGCACCACCATCGGGCGGCTGCTCGGCCTGGAGGCCCACCACTGGGAGGGCCTGGGCGGTCTGTCGAACTGCTGCTGGTCCGTGCTGGGCGAGGGCGCGCGCGGCTGGCGCCTGATGGAACACAACGCCGGCACCCTGCCGGAGCCGGTGCTCGGCGACGACGACTGAGCCCGCCGGGCGGCCCCGGCCGACCGGATTTCACATCTGGGCAGGTCGCAGGCTAAAGTTCTTCTTGTTCGCGGCGCCGCCGGGGGAAACCCGGAGGAGCGGAACAAGACCCGGGGCTATAGCTCAGTTGGTAGAGCGCCTGCATGGCATGCAGGAGGTCAGGAGTTCAATTCTCCTTAGCTCCACAACCCGGATGATCCCGTCTCCCTCGCGGAGGCGGGATCTTCTGCGTTGTACGGGCCGCCGTACGGGGCGCCCCGCCCGGAACGCCGTCGCCGCCCCGGTGGCGGGCACTCTCGCCGGGGCGGCGGAGGGGCACTGTCCTCGGCCAGGGTGGCGCGAAGGCGGGCCTGACCCGGCACCCGGTCCGTGGCAGAATCGGACGGCGCCGGCAGGGGAGGAGAGATCGCGATGCCCACGAGCATCCTCGAGGAGGTCAACGACCTGCTCGATGTGGCCGAGGCGCAGGGCTATGACTGGCTCCCGGAGTACGCGCTCCGTTTCACCTGCCCCGTTGACGGCCCCGTGTGCAGCAGCGACGGCACTGCCCTGCAGTGCCCCTCGTGCGGCTCCTCCCATGTCGCACAGGTGCTGGGCGACAACGGGGGCGTTTCCTTCGTTTGTACGGCCTGCGGCCACAGTTGGAGCTGATGGATGGGCGCCCACAGCAGGAAATGTGACTGGTGCGGCAGCGGTACGCCGATCGTCCGGGACATGGAACCCGTCAACACGGACTACCAGTACTGGTGCGAGGAATGCGCCCGCGCCCTGGTCATAAAAGGCGACCCCATCGAGACCTACCGGGAGCTCGACGGGGAGCCGATCTACGGGCGACTGCTGGACGAACACTGCACGCTGAAGCGCTTCTACTCGTTCGCCACGTCCTGAGCGGGCCGCCGTGCCCCCGGGGCCGGCGAACGAGCCGGCCTTCTCCTTGACGCGGCCTCAGGCAGCCGTGTGTCGCGGACGGTTCGGGGCAACTGCGGGCAATTCCGGGCGGTTCTGGGCGGCTCCGGTCAGGCGGAACTGACGTCGGCGGAGCGGACGTTGTGGCCGAGAGGGGACCGTTCCCGCGCAATTCCGCCGTGCGGGCGCACGGTTCAGCCACCGCTGCCGGCGTCGCCGGACGGGTGCGCGGCGCTCCGCCCCGCCCCTCTGAGCCGCCACAGCCGGGCCCCGGTCAGCGCCAGTAGCGCCAGGCCGGCGAGCGGATAGCCGGCGGAGAGCAGCATCTGCGGGCCGTTCTGGTGCAGCTCCTCGTGCTGGTGCCAGCGGTGCGGCACCCACCACAGCGCGAACGAGCAGAAGAGCAGCCCCAGTGCGCCGGCCGCCACCCACCGGCGGCGGGCCGCGGTGCCCGTCCGGTGCAGTGCCTCGGAGCCGAGCAGCACCAGCATCGGTACGCACCACACCCAGTGGTGGGACCACGAGATCGGGCTGACCAGGAGCGCGGTCGCCGCGCAGGCGACGGCCGCCCAGGCGCGCTGCCCACGCAGCAGCGCCCCGACCGCCAGCGCCAGCCCGATCACCCCGGTCAGACCGGCGGCCACGGCCCAGGAGGCGCCCGGGTCGTGGGTGTGCAGCAGCCGGGCGAGGACACCGCGCAGCGACTGGTTGGCGGTGATCTCCACCTCGCCGACCCGGTCGGCGGCGTACACGGTCTCGGTCCAGAAGCGGTGGGAGTCGCGGGGCAGCACGAGCGCCGAGAGCAGCGCGGTGGCCAGGAAGGTGGCGGTGGCGACGGTGGCCTGACGCAGCCAGGGGTTCCAGGCGGCACGGAGCCCCGAGCCGGAGCGGAGCAGCTGCCCGGCGCGCACGAGGCCGGCCAGCGCGAGGAACACCGCGAACAGCGCCGGGGTCAGCTTGATGCCGGCCGCGATCCCGATGCCGATCCCCGCGAGCCGCCGGCCGTCCCTGCGGGTGAGGTCCCACAGCACCAGCACGGCGATCAGCAGGTTGATCTGGCCGTAGCGCAGCGTCGTCCAGACCGGCTCGCACCACACCAGCAGCGCGGAGACCGCGAAGGCCGCGGCGGGCCGCGGCAGCCGCCGGGGCAGGCCGGCCAGCCGCAGCGAGAGGTGGACGACGCCGACGAGCAGCAGCAGGTTGCCGGCGGTGGCGAGGGTGCGCATCTCCGGGACGCCGAGCAGGGTGAGCGGGGTGAACAGCAGGGCGGCGAAGGGCGGGTAGGTGTTGGGCAGGTGCGCGGAGGTCGCCACCATGTCGTAGAGGGACGCGCCGTCGCGGACGGTGAAGCCCTCGGCGCGGTAGACCATCAGGTCGATCATCGTCACGTGCAGCAGGCGCTGCACGGTCCAGAAGACGGCGAAGGAGACCAGGCAGCCGAGGGCCGCCGCGAGGGTCGGGTGCCGGCGGACGAGGCCCCCGCCGGGGCGGGTGCCGCCGGCGTCGGCGGACTGCTCCAGCTCCAGCGCGGTCACGGCGTACGACTCCCCAGGACGTATCGGGCACAGGCCGCCGACAGTACCGCGCGTCGCACCGGAGGGCCCCGGCAGAACGATTTGGCGAAAGCCGGGGAGGTCCGTGTAATGTAGGCGATGCCGCAGCGGGGAACCGGGCGGAAAACAGAACACGGGGCTATAGCTCAGTTGGTAGAGCGCCTGCATGGCATGCAGGAGGTCAGGAGTTCAATTCTCCTTAGCTCCACAGCGAACGGAGCAGGTCGTCCGATACGGGCGGCCTGCTTCGTCGTGCGTGTGCGGACCGGGTGCCCCGGGGGTCCGTGACCGGTGGGGAGTTCCTCCGGGTCCGCGCTGACAGTCGGTCAGGGGCGCTTCCGTCATGACGCGTTGGCTGTCCGCTTCGTGCTCATTCCTGACCAGTCCTTGTCGTTCCTTGGGCTCATCTTGGTGATCGCATGTCCCTGACATGAACGGTTCACCGAAAGAGTGGCGCATCGCGTGAACGTGACATCTCACGCCTCCACCGCTCGTGCGGTGCCGCGCACCGGCACGCCGCGCAGCGCGGTACCCCGCAGCGCACCGCATCGCCACCCAAGGGGTCACATGAGAGCAAGCCGCACCAGATCACCGCGCGCCCGGGCCGGCCTGGCCTGGGCAGCGACGCTGCCGTTGGTCGCCGGCGCGCTCGCGCTCGGCGCACCCGCCGCCGACGCCGCGGGCCACGACGGCGGCCGGCACGCCCTGCAGGGCACCAAGCCCGGATGGGCCACCCGGCAGGCCGACCAGGGCGCCACCGCCGCCTCCACGGCCGTCACCGCCCGCGTCTACCTGGCCGGCCGCGACGCCAAGGGCCTCGCGGCCCACGCCCGCGCCGTGTCCGACCCGCACTCCGCCGCGTACGGGAAGTACCTCGGCCCCGCCCAGGTGCGCGCCCGCTACGGCGCCACGCACCACCAGATAACCCAGGTGGCCGACTGGCTGAAGAAGTCCGGCCTGAAGATCACCGGCACCACCAACCGCTATCTGACGGTCAGGGGCGACGCGGCCGCCGCCGAGCGCGCCTTCGCCACCGACCTGCACAACTACCGCAAAGGCGGGCACACTTACCACGCCCCGTCGGCCACCGCCTCCGCGCCCGGCTCCCTGGCCGGAGCGGTACTGACGGTCACCGGCCTGGACAACGCGCCGCGCCTGGCCAAGCACCACTCCGGCGAACTGCCGCCGCCGGAGGGCGTCTTCCGCAACGCCGGCCCGTTCTCCTCGTACTACGGCTCCCGTACCGACAAGACGCTGCCGTCCGCCTACGGACACAAGGCGCCGTACGCGGTCAAGGGCTACACCGGCAGGCAGCTCCGCGCCGCCTACGGGGCGAAGAAGTGGACCGGCAAGAACGTCACCGTCGCGATCACCGACGCCTACGCCTCGCCGACCATCGCCAAGGACGCGGACACCTACGCCGCCCGCAACGGCGACCCCCGCTACCGCCGGGGCCAGCTCTCCCAGGTCCTGCCCGAGGACTACACGCACGTCAAGGAGTGCGGCGCGGCCGGCTGGTACGGAGAGGAGACCCTCGACGTCGAGGCCGTCCACGCCGTCGCCCCCGACTCCGACATCGTCTACGTCGGCGGCGCCTCCTGCATGGACGACGATCTGCTCGACTCCCTCGGCAAGATCGTCGACGGGCACCTCGCCGACATCGTCTCCAACTCCTGGGGCGACATCGAGGCGAACGAGACCCCGGACGTGGCCGCCGCCTACGACCAGATCTTCCAGCAGGGCGCGGTCCAGGGCATCGGCTTCTACTTCTCCTCCGGCGACAACGGTGACGAGGTCGACAACACCGGCACCAAGCAGGTCGACACCCCCGCGAACTCCGCCTGGGTGACCGCCGTCGGCGGCACCTCCCTGGCCGTCGGCAGGCACGACGCCTACCAGTGGGAGACCGGCTGGGGCACCCGGAAGGCGGTGCTCTCCAAGGACGGCAACGACTGGACCGGCTTCCCCGGCGCCTACAGCGGCGGCGCCGGCGGCGGCACCAGCAAGACCGTCGCGCAGCCCTTCTACCAGCGCGGAGTCGTCCCCGACGGACTCGCGAAGGCGAACGGCGGCGGCGCGAAGCGCACCGTGCCGGACATCGCCGCGGTCGCCGACCCCAACACCGGCTTCCTGGTCGGCCAGACCCAGACCCTGCCGGACGGAAAGCTCGGCTACGACGAGTACCGCATCGGCGGCACCTCACTGGCCGCCCCGGTGATCGCGGGCGTCCAGGCGCTCGCCCAGCAGGCCCGGCACGGCGTCGCCGTCGGCTTCGCCAACCCCGGCATCTACCAGCGCTACGGCACCGGCGCCTACCACGACGTCACCGATCACCCGCTCGGCGCGGGCCGCGACCTGGCGGTCGTCCGCGTCGACTACGTCAACGGCACCGACGCGAGCAAGGGCACCACGACCTCGCTGCGCAGCCTGGGCAAGGACAGCTCCCTGCGCGCGGTCGTCGGCTACGACGACGTCACCGGCGTGGGCACGCCGGGCGCCGGCTATGTGAGCTCCTACCGCCCCTGAGGCCAGGGCGCGCCGCTTCCTTCCCCGCCCGGTGGTGCGGCGGCAGGAGGGCGGGGTAACAGGGTGCGGGGCCCGTGGTGGGGTAATCCTCAGCGCGGGCCCCGTACGCCCTGCGGTACCCTGACGCCATGCGTGCCGTACGCCTTCTGCTTAGCGGGCCGCGCTGATCAGTACCGACGGTTGACAGAACCCGTCGGAATCGGCGCGGCTTCCCCTCCTGTGCGAGGGGTCTTTTTGTTTCCGGCGTGCCGGAGATCTGGCGCGTTTCCGCTGGCAGAGACGATCGATGGAGCTTTGAGGACGATGAGCGAGACGACCACCGCTGCCGAGGTCGCAGCGCCGCACCGCTATACGGCCGCGCTGGCCGCCGACATCGAGGCACGCTGGCAGGACTTCTGGGAGGCGAACGGGACCTACGAGGCCCCGAACCCGAAGGGCGACCTGGCCGGCGACGCCGAGACGGCGGCCCGCCCCAAGAAGTTCATCATGGACATGTTCCCGTACCCGTCGGGCGCCGGCCTGCACGTCGGGCACCCGCTGGGATTCATCGCCACCGACGTCTACGCCCGCCACCAGCGCATGACGGGCCACAACGTCCTGCACACCCTGGGCTTCGACGCCTTCGGCCTGCCCGCCGAGCAGTACGCCGTCCAGACCGGCACCCACCCGCGGGTCTCCACCGAGGCCAACATCGTGAACATGCGGCGCCAGCTGCGCCGCCTGGGCCTGGGCCACGACCAGCGCCGCTCGGTCGAGACGATCGACCCGGCGTACTACAAGTGGACCCAGTGGATCTTCCTGCAGATCTTCAACTCCTGGTACGACCCGGAGGCGGACGCCGCCCGCCCGATCGACACCCTGGTCGCCCAGTTCGAGGCCGGCACCCGCGACACCCCCGACGGCCGGGCCTGGAGCGGGCTGACCGCTCTGGAGCGGGCCAACGTCCTGGGCGAGTACCGCCTGGCGTACGCCTCGGACGCCCCGGTCAACTGGTGCCCCGGCCTGGGCACGGTGCTGGCCAACGAGGAGGTCACCGCCGACGGCCGCTCCGAGCGCGGCAACTACCCGGTCTTCAAGGCCAAGCTGCGCCAGTGGAACATGCGCATCACCGCCTACGCCGACCGGCTGCTGAACGACCTGGACGCGCTGGACTGGCCGGAGGCCATCAAGCTGCAGCAGCGCAACTGGATCGGCCGCTCCGAGGGCGCCCGGGTCGACTTCCCGGTGGGCGATGACAAGATCACCGTCTTCACCACCCGCCAGGACACCCTGTTCGGCGCGACGTACATGGTGCTGGCACCCGAGCACCCGCTGGTCGCCGGCTCCGACAACGGCCACGGCGCGGGCTCCATCGTCCCCGACGCCTGGCCCGAGGGCACCCACGACGTGTGGACCGGCGGCCATGCCACCCCCGGCGACGCCGTAGCCGCCTACCGCAAGCAGGCCGCCTCCAAGTCGGACGTCGAGCGCCAGGCCGAGGCCAAGGACAAGACCGGCGTCTTCACCGGCGCCTTCGCGACCAACCCGGTCAGCGGCGAGCAGGTCCCGGTCTTCATCGCCGACTACGTCCTGATGGGCTACGGCACCGGCGCGATCATGGCCGTGCCCGCGCACGACAGCCGTGACTTCGCCTTCGCCCGCGCCTTCGAGCTGCCGATGCGCTGTGTGGTCGAGCCGTCGGACGACCGCGGCACCGACCCGTCCACCTGGGACGACGCCTTCGCCTCGTACGACGCGAAGATCGTCAACTCCGCCGGTGCGGACATCTCGCTGAACGGCCTGGGGGTGACCGAGGCCAAGGCCAAGATCACCGATTGGCTGGCCGGCGAGGGCATCGGCGAGGGCACCGTCAACTTCCGCCTGCGCGACTGGCTGTTCAGCCGGCAGCGCTACTGGGGCGAGCCGTTCCCGATCGTCTACGACGAGGACGGGGTGGCGCACGCACTGCCCGAGTCGATGCTGCCGCTGGAGCTGCCCGAGGTCGAGGACTACTCCCCGCGGACCTTCGACGCCGACGACGCCGACACCCAGCCGGAGACCCCGCTGTCCCGCAACGAGGACTGGGTCCACGTCGACCTGGACCTGGGCGACGGCAACGGCATCAGGCGCTACCGCCGCGAGACCAACACCATGCCCAACTGGGCGGGTTCGTGCTGGTACGAGATGCGCTACCTGGACCCCCACAACAGCGACGCACTGGTCGACCCGGAGACCGAGCAGTACTGGATGGGCCCGCGCGAGGGGCAGCCGGCCGGCGGCGTCGACCTGTACGTGGGCGGCCAGGAGCACGCCGTACTGCACCTGCTGTACGCCCGCTTCTGGTCCAAGGTGCTGCACGACCTGGGCCACGTCTCGTCCTCCGAGCCGTTCCACAAGCTGTACAACCAGGGCATGATCCAGGCCTTCGTCTACCGGGACAGCCGCGGCATCGCCGTCCCGGCCGCCGAGGTCGAGGAACGTGACGGCGGCTACTACTACCAGGGCGAGAAGGTCAGCCGCGTCCTGGGCAAGATGGGCAAGTCCCTGAAGAACGCCGTCACTCCGGACGAGATCTGCGCCGAGTACGGCGCCGACACCCTGCGCCTGTACGAGATGGCGATGGGCCCGCTGGACGTGTCGCGCCCGTGGGACACCCGGGCCGTCGTCGGCCAGTACCGGCTGCTGCAGCGCCTGTGGCGCAACGTCGTCGACGAGGCGACCGGTGAGGTCACCGTCGTCGACGGCGAGCCGGACGAGGCCGCCCTGCGCGCCCTGCACAAGGCGATCGACGGCGTCACCCAGGACATGGCGAACCTGCGCTTCAACACCGCCATCGCCAAGGTCACCGAGCTGAACAACCACCTGACCAAGGCGGGCACCCCCGTCCCGCGCACGGTCGCGGAGCGGCTGGTGCTGCTGATCGCCCCGCTGGCGCCGCACATCGCCGAGGAGCTGTGGCGCAAGCTGGGCCACACCGGCTCCGTGGTGTACGCGGACTTCCCGGTGGCCGACCCGGCGTACGTCGTGGACGAGACCGTGACCTGCGTCGTTCAGATCAAGGGCAAGGTCAAGGCGCGGCTGGAGGTCGCCCCGTCGATCTCCGACGCCGACCTGGAGGCGGCGGCCCTGGCCGAGCCGGCCGTGGTCGCGGCGCTGAACGGCGCGGGCATCCGGAAGGTCATCGTCCGGGCGCCGAAGCTGGTGAACATCGTGCCGGCGTAGTCCGTCGGCGGCGCCCGGGACTGTTCCCGGGCGCCCGGCAGCGGAGCGCTGGGGACGCCGCCGCTGCCGCACCGGGCCGACCGGGAGACCGTTCGGCCCGCACCGCCGGTGCTCCGCGAGCACCATGGGTGGTTTCCCCTACGGGCAGGTTGGGGGTTCTTCCGGAACCCGCGACCTGCCCGAGCCGTTTACCGTGGAGATACCGGGCGCGGGCCGGAAACCGGCGCCGCCGACACGTTCTGGGGAGAGCCATGGAAGCCGCCGCCGCCATCATCGGACTGCTTTTCGTGCTGTTCGTTCTGGCCGGGGTCTTCGTGACGGTCAAGGCGGTCCAGGCGGCCAAGCGCGGAGTGGACCGCACGGTCGCCCACGCCCGCCGTACCGTCGAGGACACCACCCTCCGGGCCCGCCAGATCGCCCAGCCCGGCGTGGTCGGCGAACTGGCGCAGCTGCGGCTCTCGCTGCGCACCTCCATGCGCTCCACCCAGGAGGTGCTCTACGGGGGATCGCCGGACGACGCCTCCCTCAGCGAGGCCATCGGCCTCTTCGAGCGGCTCAGCGCCCATGGCCACGAGCTGGACGACGAGCTGAAGCGGCTCGAACGCGAACCCGACCGCGCCACCATCGCCACCCGCCTCCCGGACCTCCGGGAGCGCCTGGAGCGGATCACCCACTCCGCGGAGTCGCTGCGCTGGGCCGCACGCGACCGCGCACGCAAGTTCGCTGACGACGACCTGGCCTCCCTGAGCGACCAGATCGATGTGGAGTCCGGGGCCCTGCGCCACTGGACCCGGGTCGACGACGTCGCGGACCCCCTGCGCGACCCCGTACCGGGCCGTGCGGACGCCGCGGGACCGGGAGAGCCGGCGAGCCCGGCGGGAGGGCAGCAGCCGCAGGGGCCCGCACGGGCCGGTGCCGCCGGCGGCCCCTCGAACCCCGCCGCCCGGCCGGACAGCGCGACCGAGCCCCGCTCCTGGGGCCCGACGCCCGAGGACCCGCCGGCCATCACCGCCCGTGACCCGCGCACCCAGCCGTCCTACCCGTGGCAGAAGACCCCGCGCCCCGAGGCACAGCGGACGGAGGCTCCGCGGACGGAGGACACGACCAGATGAGGCGATAGGGGCAGGGGCAGGGGGAGGGGCGAGGGGTGGGGTGGGGGCGGGGCGGGGCCCCGGGAGAGAACCCGGTGAGGCCCGCGGAGAGCCAGTGGAGAACCAGCTGAAGGGGCCGTCCCGGCGGGTTTGGGCCTCTCCAGTCCCTGGGGGCGCTGAGGGGGACGCGTGGGAGGATCGAGGACGAGTGGGACGGCAGAGGGTTGACGCGGTCGCGCGGTCCCAGGCACCGGCCCCAGGTGGTCATCGGCTCCAGGCCTCGGCGCCGTCTTGCGGTGGGCTCTTGGCAGAGCCTTGGGTAAACCTGGAGGATCTTGGGGAGGGGCCCGCACTGTGCGGCATCCGTATCCCCGGATAACCTCCCTGTCATGTCCCGCCATGTCGCTATCGTCACCGATTCCACGGCCTACTTGCCGCGGGCGGCTGTCGAGCGTCACCGCATCACGGCCGTACCACTGACCGTCGTCCTGGGGGACCAGGCCCTGGAAGAGGGCACCGAAATCTCCGCGAGATCCCTCGCCCAGGCGCTGCAGAAGCGGCGGCCCGTGACGACCTCCCGGCCCAGCCCCGAGACGTTCGCGGAGACCTACCGCAAGGTCGCGGCGACCGGCGCGAGCGGCATCGTCTCGCTCCACCTCTCCTCGGAGTTCTCCGGCACGTACGACGCGGCGGTGCTCGCGGCGCAGGAAGCTCCGGTGCCCGTGCATGTCGTGGACACCGGAATGGTGGCGATGGCTCTCGGGTTCTGCGCCCTCGCGGCCGCGGAGACGACGGAGGCCGGCGGGAGCATGGACGAGGCGGTCGCCGCCGCGGAGAAGCGTGCGGCGGGCACCTCCGCCTACTTCTATGTCGACACGCTGGACTATCTGCGCCGCGGTGGCCGGATCGGCGCGGCGCAGGCGCTGCTCGGCTCCGCGCTCGCGGTCAAGCCGCTGCTCCAACTGGCCGACGGGCGGATCGAGCTGCTGGAGAAGGTCCGTACGGCCTCCAAGGCCATCGCGCGGCTCGAGGAGATCGCCGCGGAGCGGGCGGGCGAGGGCCAGGTCGATATCGCGGTGCAGCATCTCGCCGCGGCGGAGCGCGCGGAGGCCCTGGCGGAGCGGCTCCGGGAGCGGGTTTCCGGGCTCAACGAGCTGCATGTGAGCGAGGTGGGCGCGGTGATCGGCGCGCATACGGGGCCAGGGCTGCTGGGGGTTGTGGTCTCGCCGCGGTGAGAGGGGCGGAGGGGTGTCCTGTGGGTGACGGAGTTATCCACAACTGAGGCTCTGTCCACCGGATTTGAGGCCGTTCGGCGGGATCTGCGCGGGGTGCTTAGCGTCGGTCGGTATGAACTTCTATCGATCTGCGTCATGGGGATGTGCGGGCTCGGCAGGGGCGTTGGGGCCGGGGGCGGTGCCGGGGTGGGCCTCGGATTCGGTTCCGGGACCAGTTCCGGGGTCGGTTTTGGGGTCGCTTCCGGGGCCGGGCCCGGCGGCAGCGGTGGCGTCGGCAGCGGGGCTGGAGCCGTTGGGGGTGTCGGCCGGGGCGGAGTCGTTATCGCTGCCGGGTGGGTCGGATGCTTCGGGGCGTGCAGATCCGTTGGCTTCTCCGGGGGCTGGGCGTCCATCCGGCTCCGCCGACTCATCGGTGACATCTGGTCCTTCCGTCTCGTCGTCCGCGCCGCCTGCCTGGTCAGCGTCACCTGGGTCACCTGGGGCACCTGAGTTATCTGGGGCACCTGGGTCACCTGCGGAGTTCGCGTCATCCCTGCCATCCCCGCCATCCGCGTCGTCTGCGCCGGATCGGCGGGAGCAGGATCGCGAGAGGGTACGGGCCCGGGCGGCGGCGATCTTCGGCGACGTGGGGGTTGCCGTCGAGGCCGGTCCGCCGTCTCCTGGGCACGATCCGCCGGGGAGAGGCCGTGGGGAGCGGGTGTGGTGTGCCGTGCGCGAACGGCTCCCGTTGTGGGTGCAGTTACGGTGTGGCACCGACCCGAAGGCGCTCGCCGCCCTGGTCCTGGTGCTCGTGGTGGCCGTGGGGTTCGCCGTGCAGCACTTCTGGACGGGCCGCCCCGAGCCGGTACGGGCCCCGGCTGCCGAACGGGCCGGAGGGGCGCCCGGCCCTGGGCCGCGGGCACCGCAGCCGCCGTCCGCCTCGTCGACCGCCACTGCGGCGGCTAATGGCCCGCCGGGCAGTACGGGGCGGCAGCTGGTCGTCGATGTCGCGGGCAAGGTCCGGCACCCGGGAATCCAGCGGATGCCGGCGGGGTCGCGGGTGGTCGACGCCCTGCGGGCCGCGGGCGGTGTGCTGCACGGGGCGAATATCCGCGGGCTCAACCGGGCGCGGCTGCTGACCGACGGCGAGCAAATCGTGGTCGGTGCGCCCGGTGGTGGGGCCGGGGGCGGTGCGGGGGCCGCTGACGTGGGGGCCGGGGGGACGGGGAGTGGGGCGCCGAGTGCCGGGGGCGGTCCGGGCGGACCGGTCAGTCTCAGTACCGCGACCGAGCAGCAGCTCGACGCCCTCCCCGGAGTGGGGCCCGTCCTGGCCCGTCACATCGTTGAATTCCGCACCCAGCACGGTGGGTTCACCTCCGTGGACCAGCTCCGCCAGGTGACTGGTATCGGTGACCGCCGGTTCGCCGATCTGCGCCCCCTGGTGGTGCCATGACCGGCCCCCGCGCCACCGTGCACGCCACGGCGGCATCGCCGCACGGCGCCTCGGACCCGTATCAGGAGGGCCCCGCCGATCTGCGCCTTGTCGCGCCCGCGCTGGGCGCCTGGGCGGCCGCGGCGATCGGTCTGGGTGTCTCCGGTGGGGGAGTGGCAGCGGCCTGTGGCGTGGCCGTGGTGCTCGCGGCCGTCGCGCTACGGGCCGCTGCGGTGCGGCGCCGGGCCGAGCGTGAACCGGGGGAGGGGCGGCACCCCGGTGCTGGTCCTCGGGCCGGCGGGGAAGGCGCTGAACCGTCCCGTCGCCGAGATTCGCGCCTCCGGTCGGCCGGTGGGCTCGTGGCCCTGGCCGCGGTGTTGCTGTGTGCCGCGGCGGGGGCCGCTTCCGCCGCACTGCATGCCTCGGACCTGCGACGGGGGCCACTGCCCGCCCTGGCGAAGCAGTACGCGCGGGCCACGGTGGAGTTGGAGGTGACCGGTGATCCACGGCTGACCCGCCCCAAGGTGCGGGGCTCCCAACGGACGCCCCCGGTGCTGGTGTTCACGGTCGACGCCGTCCGTGTCACGGCGCCGGACGGTGAGGTCACCGCCGTCCGCACACCGGCCCTGGTGGTCGTACAGCAGCCCGGTGGAGGAGGCGGCGCAGGGAGCGGGCACGACGGAGCCGACCGCCGTGCCGACGCCGGTGGGGGCATCGCGTCGGCGTGGCGGGGATTGCTGCCGTCGACGCGGATTCGGGTCGCGGCGCGTGCTGCGCCGCCGCTGTCGTCGGGTGACCAGGTGGCCGCCGTGCTGCGGGTCACGGGCGATGCGCCGCCGGTCAAGGTGCGGGAGCCGGACGCGCTGCAGCGGTTGGCGGGGAGTCTGCGTGCCGGGCTGCGGGAGGTCACCGGCGGACTGCGTCCCGATGCCCGTGCGCTGCTGCCGGGCCTCGTGGTGGGGGACACCTCGCGCGTACCGCCGGATCTGGACGACGCGTTCCGTGCCACCGACCTGACGCATCTGCTCGCCGTGTCCGGCAGCAATCTGACGATTGTGCTCGCGCTGCTGGTCGGACCGCCGCATCTCGCGAGCCGCGCCGAGCGCCGTGGGCTGGCACCGCGTCTGCGACTGTCCCTGCGCGGTACGGCAGTCATCGGCGGCGCGCTCGCTCTCGGCTTCGTCGTGGTGTGCCGACCGGACCCGAGCGTGCTGCGGGCCGCCGCCTGCGGGCTGATCACCCTGCTCGCGATCGGCACCGGCCGCCGCCGTTCCCTGCTCCCCGCGCTCGCCGCCGCTGTCCTGCTGCTGGTTCTGTACGACCCGTGGCTGGCCCGCAGCTACGGCTTTCTGCTCTCCGTCCTGGCCACCGGCGCGCTGCTGTTGCTCGCGCCGCGTTGGAGCGCCGCACTGCAACGGCGCCGGGTGCCGCCCCGGCTCGCCGAGGTGATCGCGGCCGCGGCCGCCGCCCAGGCGGTCTGCGCACCGGTCGTCGCCGTGCTGGCGGCCCGGGTGGGCCTGGTCGCCGTGCCCTGCAACCTGCTGGCCGAACTGGCCGTGGCGCCCGCGACGGTCCTGGGCTTCGCGGCCCTCGCCGCCGCTCCGCTCGTGCCGCCGGTCGCCCAGGCGGTGGCGTGGTGCGCGGGCTGGCCCGCCGAGTGGATCGCCGGTGTCGCCCGTACGGGAGCGGCGCTGCCGGGGGCGGAGTTCGCCTGGCCCGGCGGCTGGGCCGGTGGGCTGGCGCTGGCGGCCGCCACGCTGGTGCTGGTGCCGGTCGGGCGCAGGGTGCTGCGCCGTCCCTGGCTGTGTGTGCTCTGCGCGCTGGCGTTGATCCTGGCGGTGTGCCGCCCCGCGCCGTTCACCCGTGCGCTGACCGGCTGGCCGCCGCCGGGCTGGCGCGCCGTGGTCTGCGACGTCGGACAGGGTGACGGCCTGGTGCTGGCCGCCGGTGACGGTACGGCGCTGGTGGTGGACACCGGGCCCGAGCCCCAGGCCATCGACCGCTGCCTGACCGACCTGGGTGTGCGCCGCATCCCGTTGCTCGTCCTGACGCACTTCCACGCCGACCATGTGGACGGGCTGCCGGGGGCGCTCCGTGGGCGTGCGGTCGGCGCGATCGAGACCACGACGCTGCAAGAGCCTCCGGGGCAGGCGCAGTTCGTGCATGCCACGGCTGCCGCGGCCCGGGTGCCGGTCGTCCGCGCCACACCGGGGGAGCGCCGCCGTCTGGGGCCGCTGACCTGGGAGGTCCTGTGGCCACCCGCCCCGCCACCGGGCCTTCCCCGCCCTGGCGGTCCCGACAATCCCGGCAGCCCGAGCATTCCCGCCGACCCCGGCGACCTCGACGGTCCCAACGACGCCAGCGTCACCCTGCTCGTCCGTACGGGAGGGCTGACCATCCTGCTGCTCGGTGACCTCGAACCGCCCGCGCAGCAGGGGCTGTTCGCCGCGCATCCCGAGCTTGGTGGCGTCGATGTCCTGAAGGTGGCACACCACGGTTCCGGCTACCAGGACCCGTCGTTGATGCACCGGCTGGCGCCGCGTCTGGCGCTGATCTCCTGCGGCGCCGACAACCCGTACGGCCATCCGGCACCCCGTACCGTCGCGGCGCTCCGCGCCCAGGGCGCCCGGGTGTTGCGTACGGACACCGACGGCGCCATCGCGGTCCTCGGCACCACGGCCGGGCTGTCCGCCACGGTCACCGGCCACCGAGTCACCGACCGCCCGGCCGACGGCCCGAGAGTCCGGGCCCGCCCGCAGCGCGGTGTGCGCGGAGCCAACGTGCGCGGAGTCGGCGCGCGCGGAGCCGGTGTGCGGACGGCAGGCAACCGCCGCCCCAGGAGGCGTCCCAAGAGGCGTCCCCGCGCCCCGCCTGGTGGCAGCCGCAGAGGCCGCACACGCCACAGAGGTGGCAGCGGCCGCGGCCGCAGGCCATCACAGCCGGACAAATGGAGGTAAAGCGTCAAATCAGGATCTGTAGACTCCAGGTTGTGAGGATGAGTGAAGGCGTCGAGTGGGGCCTGCACTGTTGTGTGACGCTGGCCTGGCTCGAAGGGGACGGCCCCGTCTCCACCGCCCGGCTGGCGGCCTCCTTCGACCTGCCGGCGCCCTACCTGAACAAGCGGCTGCAGGCGCTGGCCCGGGCCGGGGTCCTGAGTTCCTCCCCCGGCGCGCGGGGCGGCTTCCAGCTGGCCCGGCCGCCGGAGCGGATCACCCTCATGGACGTCGTCGCGGCGATCGAGGGCACCGACGATGTCTTCCGGTGTACCGAGATCCGACGGCAGGGAGTCGGCGCGACGGCGTCCGGCAGGGAGTTCGGGCGGCCCTGTGGCATCTCCACGGCGATGCGCAAGGCCGAGCTGGCCTGGCGGCGTGAGCTGGCCGCGCAGACCCTTGCCGACGTCCTGGCCGGTACACCCGCCTCAGCGGCGGAACGGACCCGCCGCTGGTTCGCTGCGGAGAGGACGCACACCTGATGGACACCGCTGCCACTGACGCCTACCTGGAGCGGATCGGCGCCCGCCGGCCCGCCTCCCCCGACGCCGACGCGCTGCGTGCGCTGCACCTCAGCCATCTGCGGACGGTCCCCTTCGAGAACCTCTCCATCCATCTCGGAGAGGAGATCGTGCTGGCCGAGCAGCCGCTGCTCGGCAAGATCGTCGGTGCCCGGCGCGGCGGCTTCTGTTACGAGCTCAACGGTGCGTTCGCCATGCTGCTGGGCGCGCTCGGATACGAGGTCGAGCTGCTGGCCGCCCGCGTGTTCGGCGCCGAGGGGAAGCTCGGGATTCCGTATGACCACCTCGCGCTGCGGGTCCGGACACCGGACGGGCCATGGCTCGCGGACGTCGGCTTCGGCAGGCACAGCCACTTCCCGCTGCGCTGGGGCAGCCGTGCCGAGCAGACCGATCCCGGCGGGGTGTTCCGGATCGAGGAGACGGAGGAGGGCGATCTCGATGTCCTGAGGGACGGCTCGCGCCAGTACCGCCTGGAGCAACGTCCGCGCGCATACCGGGACTTCGAGGTCGGCTGCTGGTGGAACCGGACCTCGCCGGAGTCGCACTTCACCCGGTCCCTGGTGTGCTCACGGCTGACGGAGACCGGTCGGATCACGCTCTCCGGCCGTACGTTCGTCACCACCGGGCCGGCCGGTGCCCGTGAGGAACGCCGGCTGGACGCAGACGAGATCCTCGCCGCCTACCGGGAGCACTTCGGGATCGTGCTGGACCGGGAGCCCGTGGTGGGTGGGGTGCCACTGCCCGGGGCGGGAGGCCAGGGCCGCCCGTAGAGCCGCGTCGCCCGCTCGCCCCGGCTGGTAGCTGCCTTGGCCGCCAGGGGAGCGGACCGTTGCTGCCTCGTCCACCGGGGGCGGCCTGTCCCTGCCTCGTCCGCCGGGGTGCGGGCCGTCCACCGCCCCGTCCGACCGGCGCGCGGTCTGTTGCTATGACGTCCGCCGGGCGCGTGTGGCCTGCCGTTACTCGGCCTCGCGCCAGCCCTCGTGCTCCGCTGCCAGGTCGTGCAGCCGCTCGGGGTCGTGTACGGCGTCCGGGTCCTCCACGACCACGAGCCACTGCGCGTCCTCGGCGTCGTCCTCACCGGCCAGGGCGTCCCGTACGAGCTGAGGCTCCTCGGTGACACCGAAGTGTTCGGTCAGGGCTTCGGCTACCTCCTCCGCCGCGTCGCGGTCGGGCAGCACCAGGACGTGGCGCACAGGTCGTACCTCGGGGTGGTGGGGGGCTGCGTCATTCACCGGGCCATTGTCCGACAGCGGGCGGGTGGTCCGGACCGGCAGGGGCCGGGGAGCGGCCGGGCCGGGTTGTCAGTGGCACGTGGGATGCTGGACCGCGATGGCCAGGAAGACAGCTCACGATGACCCGCTCGCCCCCGTCACGATCGCGGTGGGCCAGGAAGACCTGCTGCTGGACCGCGCGGTGCAGCAGGTGGTGGCGGCTGCCCGGGCGGCGGACGCGGACACCGATGTGCGCGACCTCACCCCCGACCAGCTCCAGCCCGGCACCCTCGCCGAGCTGACCAGCCCCTCGCTCTTCGCCGAGCGCAAGGTCGTCGTGGTGCGGGCCGCCCAGGACCTGTCCGCGGACACCATCAAGGACGTCAAGGCGTATCTCGGCGCGCCCGCCGAGGAGATCACGCTGGTGCTGCTGCACGCCGGCGGCGCCAAGGGGAAGGGTCTGCTGGACGCCGCCCGTAAGGCCGGGGCGCGGGAAGTGGCCTGCCCCAAGATGACCAAGCCGGCCGACCGGCTGGCGTTCGTTCGGGGTGAGTTCCGTACGGCCGGGCGCTCCGCGACGCCGGAGGCCTGCCAGTCGCTGGTCGATGCGATCGGCAGCGATCTGCGTGAGCTGGCGTCGGCCTGTGCACAGCTGGCCGCCGACGTCGAGGGCGCGATCGACGAGGCCGTCGTCGCGCGCTACTACACGGGCCGGGCCGAGGCATCGAGCTTCACCGTCGCGGACCGTGCCGTCGAGGGGCGTGCCGCCGAGGCGCTGGAGGCGCTCCGCTGGGCGATCGCCACGGGCGTCGCCCCGGTCATGATCACCAGTGCGCTGGCCCAAGGCGTCCGCGCCATCGGCAAGCTGGCCTCCGCCCCCCGCGGCGCCCGCCCCGGCGACCTCGCCCGCGATCTGGGCATGCCGCCCTGGAAGATCGACCGGGTACGGCAGCAGATGCGCGGCTGGTCGGCGGACGGTGTCGCCACGGCACTGCGCGCGGTGGCGGCGGCCGACGCTGGCGTGAAGGGCGGCGGCGACGATCCCGAGTACGCGCTGGAGAAGGCCGTCGTGACCATCGCGCGGGCGGCCCGGTCGCGGTGAGGCGGCAGCCGGCGCCCCGGCGCGGGTGAGCGGCGGCAGCCACCTGACGGCAGTGGCGAGGCAGTGGTGAGGCAGCGGCGGTTACGCGTCCGCTGCCCGGCGAACCAAGGGGCCGCAGTGCCCGTGCCGGTGAAGGCGTGCACTCATCAACTCCGTGAGCCGAGCGGCCCGTTGGCCCGTTGGCCGTTGATCCATTGATTCGCCGGGAACCGTGACCTGCGGGCACCGGCATCCGCCGGGCACCATGACCCACCGGGCTCCACGAGCCCTCACGGAGACCGCGAGACCCGGCGAGACCCACGAGCCCCCCCGGCCCCTGAGTCCTCTCACCGAAACCGCGCCGACGCGAACCCGACGAGAGCCCCCACCGAACCCGCACCCTCTACCGAAACCGCGACGCCGCGCAGCCGACGCCCCCTTCACCAAACCCGCGGGCCGTGCCCCCTGACCCCCCTACCGGGACCGTGAGTTCTGCAGTCGCTGCAGTGTCTCCCTGGCGCTGGTCTTCAGCATGGTCGCGACCTCGTCGTCGGTCGGGGGCTTGGCGGAGCTGCGGCTCGACGTATAGCTCGACCAGGTCGACTGGTACGTCAGCCAGCCGTCCCGGACGCCGAGGAGCACATACGAGCCGGAGCCGGTGCTGCCGTCGTTCTTCCGGGTCACCAGAAACGCCTCGTCGCCCAGGCCCGACACGGCCTCGACCCGGTAGCCGACGGAGGTGTCCTGCTTCTCGTAGGAGCGGTAGTTGTCGGCGAACTCGGGGGCCGGATCGGACTTCTTGTGCAGCGTCGCGGTGTTGTACAGCCAGGTCGAGGCGTAGTCGGGGCCGCTCGCGCCCTTCTTCTCCAGGGAGGCGTTGCACCACATGGTGTCCAACGAGGTCTGCTGGGCGCCGCTGTGCTGCGGGTTGGCGTTCTTCGAGGTCGTGCCGGTGCCCTCCTTGGTCTGGAAGCCGGCGGTCTCGAACGGGGTCATCGAGGTGCTCGCGCACAGGTCGCTGGTGTAGCCGTAGCCCGCGAGGTCGGGGCTGGGCTCGGAGGAGAAGCCGCCGGTGGCGAACAGCACGGAGCCCCAGATCGCGGAGGCGGCGACGGCTCCGCCGATCGCCCAGACCCAGCCGGACGTGCCGCGGCCCGCGCCGTCCGGAGCGCCGGGTGCCCCCAAGGGCGCGCCGGGCGCCGGATAGCCGTATCCGGCGGGCGGGCCCTGTGGCGAGCTCTGCTGCGTGTAGGGATTCTGCTGGGCGGGCACCGGATTCTGCGGTGCCGGAACCTGGCCGTAGGCGTGTGGCTGCGCCTGGCCGTACGGATTGTTCTGATCCCCCGATATCGACATGGCCGCAGCGTAGCGGACCCCGCCGACAGCGAACCCGGTAAGAGGACCAGTCAAGAACCGGCCAAGATCCAGCCGGAACCCATCGAAACCCGCCGCACCCGCCAGGAGAACCTGCCGACAGAACCTGTCGGCAGAGCCGGCCGAGAGCCCCAGCAGCCGTCCCACGGCCCGGTCACCCCAGCGCCCCACGCCCTGATCGCCTCGCTCCTGACCAGCCCCGACCAGCCCCGACCAACCCCGACCGGCCGCCCCACGGCCCAACAGCCCCGTCGCCCCCGACACGCCACGACAAAGACCCCGCCTCACCCCTGGGGAAGGGGCGAGGCGGGGTCTTCGTATCAAGTTGCTGCGGCTTCGTCGGCGGTGGTTGCCGCCGGGTGAGCCGGGTGCGCCGCACCCGCGTGGCGAACGCAGGCCGTGTGCGGCGCGGTGGTGCACCGGTCAGGGAGCGGAGAGAGGGGCCGCTGGGTCCCTGTCGGCAGGGTTACTGCTCGGGTACTGCGGTGGAACGAAGATCAGGCCCGGACGGGCCGAGGACCTTCCTCCGGAGGAAGGTCAGCCCTTGAGGGACGCGACCTTCTTCGCCAGCGCCGACTTCTTGTTGGCGGCGGCGTTCTTGTGGATGACACCCTTGCTGACGGCCTTGTCGAGCGTCTTGGCAGCGGCGGCCTGGGCGGTGGTGGCCTTCTGCAGGTCACCGGCCTCCACGGCCTCGCGGGTGCGACGGATCGCGGTCTTCAGAGTGGACTTGACAGCCTTGTTGCGCTGACGAGCCTTCTCGTTGGTCTTGATCCGCTTCATCTGGGACTTGATGTTCGCCACGAAAGAGCCTTTTCAGGTTCGTTGGAGTTTCGAGTGGCGCCTCGTACGAGAGAGGGCACGAAGCGCAGTGGACCAGGCTACCAGCACGGTCCACGGCCTCCCAAACCGGACCGGCCCCACCCCGCGCCCGCCGCCCGGCCACCCCGCGACCACCCTCTGACCTGCGGCCCGCCACTCCGGCCCGAGCCCACCCGCCACGCCGGCCCGCGCCGACCGGCCACGCCCCACCCCCACCGACCCGCCACCCCGCGAAGCCGCTCACCGAAGCCCACGACACCGCTCACCGAAGCCTCCGGCACCACCCCCGAAGCCCCCCACAACCGCCCGATCCCACCCCCGCCCCCGCCCAAACCGGACCGAGCCCCTCGCTCATGGGACGATGGGGGTGACGTCACACAACCGAGTCCCGCCTACCCGCGTTCACTGAATGGACCCTGCGTGCCCGCGACCCCTACGAACGTGCCGGAGCCGAGCCGTACCGATCCGGCCCTCCTCCGTAACTTCTGCATCATCGCGCACATCGACCACGGCAAGTCGACGCTCGCCGACCGGATGCTCCAGATCACCGGTGTCGTCGACCAGCGGCAGATGCGCGCGCAGTACCTCGACCGCATGGACATCGAGCGCGAGCGTGGCATCACGATCAAGTCCCAGGCGGTCCGGCTGCCCTGGGACCCCTCCGAGGGTGAAGAGGGAAGTGGCACGACCCACATCCTCAACATGATCGACACCCCGGGCCACGTCGACTTCACCTACGAGGTCTCCCGGTCGCTCGCCGCGTGCGAGGGCTGCATCCTCCTCGTCGACGCCGCCCAGGGCATCGAGGCCCAGACCCTCGCCAACCTGTACCTGGCGATGGAGCACGACCTCACGATCATCCCCGTCCTCAACAAGATCGACCTGCCGGCCGCGCAGCCCGAGAAGTTCGCCGCCGAGCTGGCCAACCTGGTCGGCTGTGAGCCCGAGGACGTGCTGCGGGTCTCAGCCAAGACCGGCGTCGGCGTGGCCGAGCTGCTGAACAAGGTCGTCCGTGAGGTGCCGCCCCCGGTCGGTGTCAAGGACGCCCCCGCCCGCGCGATGATCTTCGACTCGGTCTACGACGCCTACCGCGGTGTCGTGACCTACGTGAAGGTCGTCGACGGCACGCTCAGCAAGCGCGAGCGCATCAGGATGATGTCGACCGGCGCCGCGCACGAGCTGCTGGAGATCGGCACCAACTCCCCGGAGATGAAGGCCGCCGACGGGCTGTCCGTCGGTGAGGTCGGCTATCTGATCACCGGTGTGAAGGATGTCCGGCAGTCCAAGGTGGGTGACACGATCACCCAGCTCAACAAGGGGGCCCAGGAGCCGCTGGGCGGCTACAAGGACCCCAAGCCGATGGTGTTCTCGGGGCTGTACCCGCTGGACGGCTCGGACTACCCGGAGCTGCGCGACGCCCTGGACAAGCTGCAGCTCAACGACGCCGCGCTGGTCTACGAGCCGGAGACCTCCGCGGCCCTGGGCTTCGGCTTCCGCGTCGGCTTCCTCGGCCTGCTGCACCTGGAGGTCATCCGCGAGCGCCTGGAGCGCGAGTTCGGCCTCGACCTGATCGCCACCGCCCCCAACGTGGTCTACCGCGTGGACATGGAGGACGGCACCGAGCACGAGGTCACCAACCCGAGCGAGTTCCCGACGGGCAAGATCGACAAGGTGCACGAGCCGGTCGTCCGGGCCACGATCCTGGCGCCGAGCGAGTTCATCGGCGCGATCATGGAGCTGTGCCAGAACCGCCGCGGCAACCTCCTCGGCATGGACTACCTCTCCGAGGACCGGGTCGAGATCCGCTACACGCTGCCGCTCGCCGAGGTCGTCTTCGACTTCTTCGACCAGCTCAAGTCCAAGACCCGGGGCTATGCCTCGCTGGACTACGAGCCCACCGGCGAGCAGGTCGCCGACCTCGTCAAGGTCGACATCCTGCTGCACGGCGACAAGGTCGACGCGTTCTCCGCGATCTGCCACAAGGACAAGGCGTACGCGTACGGCGTGCGGCTGGTCGCCAAGCTGCGGGAGCTGATCCCGCGGCAGAGCTTCGAGGTGCCGATCCAGGCGGCCATCGGCAGCCGGGTCATCGCCCGTGAGACGGTCCGCGCCATCCGCAAGGACGTCCTCGCCAAGTGCTACGGCGGTGACATCTCCCGTAAGCGGAAGCTGCTGGAGAAGCAGAAGGAAGGCAAGAAGCGGATGAAGATGGTCGGCAGCGTGGAGGTCCCCCAGGAGGCCTTCATCGCGGTGCTGTCCTCGGACTCCGACGGCGACGCCAAGGCCAAGAAGTAGCGCGCGGCCGCGCGACGGCGACAGGGCGCCGGTCCCCATGGCGGGGCCGGCGCCCTGTCGGCTTTCCCGCCGGGCGCCGGGGTGAACGCGCGGCCGGGCGCCCGGCAGGGCGTGTTCCGGCCCGCCGGGTGTGGTCTGGTGTGGGGGAGCGGCGCGGCGCACTATCGGGCATTGTGTGTGCTACGTACACCTATCGCACCGGTCACAACGTGAACCAGTAGGTCGCAGCCCCTTACGTGTCGGCGCCTCGCGCTCTAGTCTGATCACTGCTCAAAGGTTACTCGCGAGTCACCAGCAACGAAGCGGGCCCCGGAGGACGCCGTGACGGACACCCACACGCTGATCGAAAACCGGCCGCCCTCGGTGGCACACCTCTTCCTGGAGCGGGTGGCGGCCACGCCCGACAACGAGGCCTATCGCTATCCGGTCCCGCCGTCCTCGGGCCAGGGGCCGGACGACTGGAAGGCGATCAGCTGGGCCGGTGCCGCGGAGCGGGTCAACGCCGTGGCCGCCGGGCTCATCGCGCTCGGCGTCCACCCCGAGGAGCGGGTGGCGCTGGCCTCGAACACCCGCGTCGAGTGGATTCTCGCCGACCTCGGCGTGCTCTGCTCCGGCGCCGCCACCACCACGGTCTACCCCAGCACCAACACCGAGGAGACCGCCTACATCCTGGCCGACTCCGGCAGCCGGGTGCTGATCGCGGAGGACGCCGGGCAGCTCGCCAAGGTCCGCGAGCGGCGGGCGGAGCTGCCCGAGCTGGCGCATGTCGTCGTCATCGACGAGGCGGGCGCTGAGCCCGCCGAGGGCGATCCGGAGGGCTGGGTGCTCACCCTCGCCGAGCTGGAGAAGCGGGGCACCGCCTATCTGGAGGAGCACCCGGAGTGCGTCCAGGAGCGGATCGCCGCACTGCGCGCCGACCAGCTGGCGACGCTCATCTACACCTCCGGGACCACCGGCCGTCCCAAGGGCGTCCGGCTGCCGCACGACTGCTGGTCGTACATGGCCCGCGCGATCCAGTCGACGGGCCTGGTCCATGAGGAGGACGTGCAGTACCTCTGGCTGCCGCTGGCGCATGTCTTCGGCAAGGTGCTCACCGCCGGCCAGATCGCGACCGGCCAGGTGATCGCCGTGGACGGCCGGGTCGACAAGATCATCGAGAATCTGCCGGTGGTCCGGCCGACCTACATGGCGGCCGTGCCGCGGATCTTCGAGAAGGTCTACAACGGTGTCGCGGCCAAGGCCCGGGAGGGCGGCGGCGCCAAGTACAAGATCTTCCAGTGGGCAGCCGGGGTGGCCCGCGAGTACGCCAAGGTCTCGCAGGACAACTTCCGCCGTACCGGCAGCACCTCCGTGCCGTTCGCGCTCGCCGCCAAGCACAAGGTCGCCGACGCCCTCGTCTACGCCAAGCTGCGGGAGGCGTTCGGCGGCCGGCTGCGCGCCGCGGTCTCCGGTTCGGCCGCGCTCTCGCCGGAGATCGGCTACTTCTTCTCCGGCGCCGGTATCCACATCCTGGAGGGCTACGGCCTGACGGAGTCCAGCGCCGCCAGCTTCGTCAACCCCGGCGAGGCCTACCGCACCGGAACGGTCGGCAAGCCGCTGCCCGGCACCGAGGTGCGGATCGCCGAGGACGGCGAGATCCTGCTGCGCGGCCCCGGCATCATGCAGGGCTACCACGGCCTGCCCGACAAGACCGCCGAGGTCCTGGAGGAGGACGGCTGGTTCCACACCGGCGACATCGGCGAGCTCTCCCCGGACGGCTATCTGCGGATCACCGACCGCAAGAAGGACCTGATCAAGACCTCGGGCGGCAAGTACATCGCGCCGGCCGAGGTGGAGGGCCAGTTCAAGGCGGTCTGTCCGTTCGTCTCCAATGTGCTGGTGCACGGCGCCAACCGGAACTTCTGCACCGCGCTGATCGCCCTCGACGAGCCGACCATCATGACCTGGGCGGCGGAGCACGGCCTGGGCGGCAGGCAGTACGCCGAGGTCGTCGCCACCGACCAGGTCCGCGAGCTGATCGACGGCTACGTCGAGCGGGTCAACGAGGGGCTCCAGCGCTGGCAGCAGATCCGCAAGTTCCGGCTGCTGCCGCGTGACCTGGACATCGAGCACGGTGAGGTCACCCCCAGCCTCAAGATCAAGCGGCCGGTGGTGGAGCGGACGTTCAAGGACCTGCTCGACGAGATGTACGCGGGGGCGCGCGAGTCGTAGCGGTACGGCGCGGTGGTGCGGGACGGGTCCGAGGGCCCGCCCCGTACCGCCGCGTGCGTACGGGGGAGTCCGGGCCGCCGCGGGAATCCGCGGCGGCCCTTTCCCGTCCCCGCGGGGTTCCCCGGGCCCGCTCTCCGCACCTCGGCCAACTCCCGCCCGGCGTCAGCCGAATTGGTGGCCGCGACCATGTACTTCTGTGACTCGGCGCTTATGTCCGCGCTCGTTCTGTCACTCTGTCGTTGGCGCATCCGGCGCTGTAGCGGAGCTGCTCGGGAGTTACTCAATGAGGACGACCACTTCGTCTCCACGGGACGACGACGTCACGGCGGCGCGCACGACGAGGACGGACGGGTTCCCCGGCCAGCCCGCGGCCCAGGCCGCCGACGGTCCCGCCGCCCGCTCCCGTCGGGCCAGCCTGCCCGGTGACCCGCAGGCCGCTGCCGCCGCCCGGCGCTTCGTCCGGGCCACCTTCGCCGACTGGTCCGGCCGCCGGCTGACCGGCGCGGAGGGCCTCACCGACCGGCTCGCGGACGAAGCCGAGCTGCTGGTCAGCGAGCTGGTGACGAACGCGGTCGTGCACGCGGGCACCACCGTCGAGCTGCGCTGCCGGCTGGACCCGGCGGCCGGGCGGGACGGGGAGCCGGAGCCGTTCCGGGGCCGGGCCGCGGAGCCGTACGAGGCGCCGCACCGGGACGCCGGAGCCGGCCCGGAAGCCGGTGCCGACGACCTGTCCGGCCCCGGCGTCGTCATCGAGGTCTCCGACCACCACCCCACCCAGCCCGTCCGCGCCCGCGCGGAGAGCGCCGCGTCCGAGAACGGCGGGCACGGGCTCCAGCTGATCAGCGCGGTCGCCGAGTCCTGGGGCGTCACCTACCGCCGGGCCATGAAGACCGTGTGGTTCCGGCTGCCCGTGCGGGACGGCGGATGGCCCGAGCCGGACTTCACCCTCGACAACCAGCTGCTGCCGCGTGCGCTGCGGGCCGCCGAGCTCCTCGCCCCGGCCCCGCGCCGGGCCGCCCGGCCGGAAGCCGGCACCGGCCGGGCCGACAACGGCGCCCTCTCCTTCCTCGCCGAGGCCTCCGACCTGCTCTCCGGCCAGCTCGACGCCGACCAGGTCGCCGCGCTCGCCGCCCAGTTGATCGTGCCCCGGCTCGCCGAGTGGTGTGCGGTCTGGCTGTATGACGGCGACGGCGGCGCACCCGGCCGGGGCCTCGCCCAGGGCGCCGACGAGCAGCGGCTCGCCGGCGTCTGGCACACCAGCGAGAGCCGGATCGACCCGCTGCGCACCGCGCTGGAGAAGCAGCCGCCGGAACCCCCGTCCGGCAGCGCGCCGGGGGTCGCCCCCTGGCCCTGGCCGTACGAACCGGGCGGCCACGGCCCCGGCGGCGCCGCACTGGCCTGCCCCCTGGTCGCCGGCGGCCGGCGGCTCGGCACCCTGCTGCTCGGCCGGGGCGGACTGCCGCACTTCCCCGACGAGACGGTCGCGCTGATCGAGGACCTGTGCCGCCGGGTCGCCCGCGCCGTCGCCACCGCCCGCGCCTACAGCCGCCAGGAGCGCATCAGCCAGGTCCTCCAGCGCCGGCTGCTGCCCCAGGGACGGGCGCGGGTGCCCGGGGTGGAGTCCGCGGTGGTCTACGAGCCGCGCGAGGGCGCCTGGGCGGGCGGCGACTTCTGGGACCTCTTCGAGGCCGGGGACGGCCGCTGGTGCTTCGCGCTCGGCGACGTCTGCGGCAGCGGCCCCGAGGCGGCGGCGGTGACCGGGCTGGCCCGGCCGGTGCTGCGGCTGCTGGCCCGCGACGGCTTCGGCGTCGCGGCGGTGCTCGACCGGCTCAACAAGACCATGGCGCGGGAGGCCGCGGACTCGGTCGCGGCGGTCGCGGCGGCGGTGGCCGCGGCCGGAGCCGGGGCCGAGGCGCCGGTCGAGATCCGCGAGGAGGGCGAACAGGCCCGCTTCCTGTCCCTGCTCTACGGCGAGATCGTCCCCTACCCCGGCGTCCGCAGCGGCGCCCGCTGCACCCTCGCCAGCGCCGGCCACCCGCTGCCGCTGGTGCTCGGCACGGACGGCGCGGTCCGGGTCGTCGCGGCGCCGCAGATGCTGCTGGGGGTGGTCGAGGACGCGGCGTACGTCAGTGAATCGTTTGACCTCTGCCCGGGGGAGACGCTGCTGTGCGTCACCGACGGGGTGACCGAGCGGCGCTCGGGGCGGCGGCTCTTCGACGACGAGGACGGGCTGGCCACCGCCCTCGCCGCGGGCGCCGGCCTGGGCGCCACCGCCCTCGCCGACCACATCCGCAGCACCGTCCACGCCTTCGGCCCCACCCCGCCCGACGACGACCTGGCCCTGCTCGTCCTCCAGGCGTCGGGGCCCGGGGTGTCCTGAGGCACAGCGGTACCGGACCGGCACCGCCCCGCCATGACGGACAATGGTTCCCATGCCTTCCGCACTGCCAGATGGTGAGCCGATGCCCGAGGACGGGGCGCTGCCCGGTCATACGCCGGCCGATGCCGCCGGACGACCCCTCGGCTTCTATCTGCATGTGCCGTACTGCGCGACCCGCTGCGGCTACTGCGACTTCAACACCTACACCGCGAGCGAGCTGCGCGGCTCCGGCGGCGCCCTGGCCTCCCGCGACAACTACGCCGACACCGTCGTGGACGAGATCCGGCTGGCCCGCAAGGTGCTCGGCGACGACCCGCGCCCGGTCGAGACGGTCTTCGTCGGCGGCGGCACCCCGACCCTGCTGCCCGCCGCCGACCTCGGCAGGATGCTGGCCGCGATCCGCGAGGAGTTCGGCCTCGCACCGGGCGCGGAGATCACCACCGAGGCCAACCCGGAGTCCGTCGGCCCCCGCTACCTCGACGAGCTGCTGGCGGGCGGCTTCAACCGCGTCTCCTTCGGCATGCAGAGCGCCCGGCAGCACGTCCTGAAGATCCTCGACCGTACGCACACCCCCGGCCGCCCCGAGGCCTGTGTCGCCGAGGCCCGCGCGGCCGGCTTCGACCACGTCAACCTCGACCTGATCTACGGCACCCCCGGCGAGACCGACGACGACTGGCGCGCCTCCCTGGACGCCGCGCTCGGCGCCGGCCCCGACCATGTCTCCGCCTACGCCCTGATCGTCGAGGAGGGCACCCAGCTGGCCCGCCGCATCCGCCGCGGCGAGGTCCCGATGACCGACGACGACGTGCACGCCGACCGCTACCTCATCGCCGAGGAGCGCCTCGCCGCGGCCGGCTTCACCTGGTACGAGGTCTCCAACTGGGCCACCACCGGGGCCGCCCGCTGCCGCCACAACGAGCTGTACTGGACCGGCGCCGACTGGTGGGGCGCCGGCCCCGGCGCGCACAGCCACGTCGGCGGCGTCCGCTGGTGGAACGTCAAGCACCCCGGCGCCTACGCCCAGGCCCTCGCCGAGGGCCGCTCCCCGGGCGCCGGCCGGGAACTCCTCTCGGCCGAGGACCGCCGCGTCGAACGCATCCTCCTGGAACTGCGCCTGGCGGACGGCTGCCCGCTGGACATCCTGGCCCCGGCGGGGGCGCGTGCGGCAGCCCGTGCGCTGGCCGACGGCCTGCTGGAGGCCGGCCCGTACGAGGCGGGGCGGGCCGTCCTGACCCTCCGCGGGCGGCTGCTGGCGGACGCGGTGGTGCGGGATCTGGTGGACTGATCACTCGACCGGGGGATCTCCCCCGGAGACCCGGACCGCCGGGCGGCGCCGTTCCTAGGCTGTCGGCAACACATCGGCAGGCAGGGACAGTTGGGCGGTTGGCCGCAGTGCGCGATCAGCACATCGAGGAGTACTTCGCGGAGTTCGAGCCGCCGGAGGGCCTCCGGGTGGAACTCCTGCGCCGGGAGATCCTGCTGACCGGCGGGACGGATATCGTCCACAACAGGATCGTCAGCGAGGTGACGGGCCAGATTCCGCACGACCGCTGGCAGAGATTCGCCACCCAGCACCTCTCGATCCCCGGGGAGGTCAGCAAGCCGCAGTCCGACCTCGTGGTGCTGGAGCGCGGCAGGTGCCAGGGCTCCGGATGGCTCGTACCCGCCTCGGACGTGACGCTGCTGCTCGAGGTGGTCTCCCTGCGCAGCGCCGACCGCGACTACGGCCTGAAGCGCTCCCTCTACGCCGCGGGGAGAATCCCCGCGTACCTGATCGCCGACCCGTATGACGCCCGCTGCCTGCTGCTGACGGAACCGGACGGTGCGGGGGAGGGCGCCGGCTACGAGGTTCAGCGCACCGTCTCGTTCGGTGCTCCGCTCCGCGTCGATGCCCTCGGCATCGAGCTGGACACCTCGCCGTTCGGAACCCTTCCGGCCGTCACGCGACACCGCCGGCCGTGACGAAGTCGATCAGCTCCTCCACCCTCCCCAGCAGCGCCGGCTCCAGGTCCTTGTAGGAGCGCACGCACGACAGGATGCGCTGCCAGGCGGCGCCGGTGTTCTCCGGCCAGCCCAGCGCGCGGCACACGCCCGTCTTCCAGTCCTGGCCGTGCGGGACGGCCGGCCAGGCCGGGATGCCGACCGAGGACGGCTTCACGGCTTCCCAGATGTCGATGTACGGGTGGCCCACCACCAGCGCGTGGTCGCCGGTCACCCCGGCCGCGATCCGGGACTCCTTCGAGCCGGGCACGAGGTGGTCGACGAGGACGCCGAGGCGGGCGTCCGGGCCGGGGGAGAAGCCGCGGACGATCGCGGGCAGGTCGTCGACGCCCTCCAGGTACTCCACGACGACGCCCTCGATGCGCAGGTCGTCGCCCCACACCCGCTCCACCAGCTCGGCGTCGTGCCGGCCCTCCACATAGATGCGCCCGGCGCGGGCGACCCGTGCGCGGGCGCCGGGCACGGCCAGCGACCCGGACGCCGTACGCGCCGGAGCGGCGGCGGCCGGCCTGCCCTCGGGGCGCACCAGCGTCACCACCCGCCCCTCCAGGAGGAAGCCGCGCGGCTCCATGGGGAAGACGCGGTGCTTGCCGAAGCGGTCCTCCAGGGTGACCGTCGGGCCCTGCGCGGTCTTCTCGCAGCGGATCACCGCGCCACAGAAGCCCGAGGTGACCTCCTCGACGACCAGATCGGGATCGGCGGGGACCTCGGGCGCGGGGCGCTGCTTCTTCCAGGGCGGGGTGAGGTCGGGGCTGTAGCGCTTGCTCTGCATGGGGACCTGTCTGTGGGTGGCGGGCGGATCAGGAGGGGGCGACGCCGAAGCGGGCGGCGAGGGCGTCCCGTTGGGCGCGGACGAAGCGGGCGTCCACCACGGCGCCGTGGCCGGGAACGTACCGGGCGTCCTCGCCGCCAAGGGCCAGCAGCCGGTCCAGCGCGCCGGGCCAGCGCTGCGGCAGCGCGTCCGGGCCCGCCTGGGGCTCGCCGGACTCCTCGACCAGGTCGCCGCAGAAGACGATCTCCGGGGACCCGCCCCGGCCGGGCACCAGGACCGCCAGATCGTGCGCGGTGTGGCCCGGCCCGACGTTGGCGAGCAGCACCTGCCGGTCGCCGAGCTCGACGGTCAGCTGGTCGTGGACGTGGTGGTGCGGGGCGACCAGCAGATCGGCGGCCTCGGCGGCGGCGTCCCGGTCGACGCCCTGCCGCACCGCGTCGTGCCGCAGCTCGTCCTTGCCGCGGCGCAGCAGGTCGCCCAGCCCGGCCGCGCCGAAGACCTCGACGCCCGCGAAGGCGGCGGTGCCCAGGACATGATCGAAGTGGGGGTGGGTGAGCGCGACATGCGTCACGTCGCGGCCCAGCACACCGCGGATCGCCCGTCGCAGATCCGCGCCGTCGCGCAGGGTCGCGCCGGTGTCGACGATCATGACGCCGGTGGTCCCCGCGATCACGCCGATCGTCTCGTCCCAGCCCGGCATCCGGCGTCTGGCGACACCGTCACCGAGCTGTTCCCAGCCGGCCTCTTCCCAAGCAGTGTGCATACCGAGACGCTAGCGCCATCGCGATAGCGTTGCCCGACAGATCGCCCGAACACGGTCACCGGGCGGGTGCTGTGTGCGGCCACCCTTGCCGGGTCCGTGCTACTCGGCCGTACACTGGCTCAAGGTCTGGCACTCGGCCCGTGTGAGTGCCAGGAGAGTCGAGACGGCGGACGGCCGGACTGGAGGTGCGCGGGATGCTCAGTGAACGCAGGCTCGAGGTGCTGCGCGCCATCGTCCAGGACTATGTCGGGACGGAGGAGCCGGTCGGCTCCAAGGCCCTGACCGAACGCCATCAGCTCGGTGTCTCCCCGGCCACCGTCCGCAACGACATGGCCGCCCTGGAGGACGAGGGGTTCATCGCCCAGCCGCACACCAGCGCCGGGCGTATCCCCACCGACAAGGGCTACCGCCTGTTCGTCGACAAGCTGGCCGGCGTGAAGCCGCTGTCCAGCCCGGAGCGGCGGGCGATCCAGAACTTCCTGGACGGCGCCGTCGACCTCGACGACGTCGTGGGCCGCACGGTCCGGCTGCTGGCGCAGCTGACCCGGCAGGTCGCGGTCGTGCAGTACCCGTCCCTGACCCGGTCCACGGTCCGGCACGTCGAGCTGCTGGCGCTGGCCCCGGCCCGGCTGATGCTGGTGCTGATCACGGACACCGGGCGGGTCGAGCAGCGGCTGATCGACTGCCAGGCACCGTTCGGTGAGGCCTCCCTCGCGGACCTGCGGGCCCGGCTCAACAGCCGGGTGGTGGGGCGCCGGTTCGCGGATGTGCCGCGGTTGGTGCAGGATCTCCCGGAGTCCTTCGAGCAGGACGACCGCGGCACGGTCTCGACAGTGCTGTCGGTGTTGCTGGAGACTCTGGTGGAGGAGACCGAAGAGCGGCTGATGATCGGCGGCACCGCAAATCTCACGCGCTTCGGGCATGATTTCCCGCTGACCATCCGGCCGGTGCTGGAGGCGCTCGAGGAGCATGTGGTGATGCTCAAGCTGCTCGGGGAAGCCAATGACTCGGGCATGACCGTACGTATCGGGCATGAGAATGCCCACGAAGGCCTGGCGTCCACATCGGTCGTCACGGTCGGCTACGGTTCGGGCGACGAGGCAGTCGCCAAACTCGGCGTGGTCGGACCGACCCGCATGGACTACCCCGGAACGATGGGAGCGGTACGCGCAGTGGCACGTTACGTCGGACAAATCCTCGCGGAGTCGTAAGTGGCCACGGATTACTACTCGGTCCTCGGCATCGGACGCGACGCCTCGCAGGACCAGATCAAGAAGGCCTTCCGCCGGCTCGCGCGTGAGCTGCACCCGGACGTGAACCCGGACCCGAAGACCCAGGAGCGGTTCAAGGAGATCAACGCCGCTTACGAGGTGCTGTCGGACCCGCAGAAGAAGCAGGTCTACGACCTCGGCGGGGACCCGCTCTCGCAGGCCGGCGGCGGCCAGGGCGCGGGCGGCTTCGGCGCGGGCTTCGGCAACTTCTCCGACATCATGGACGCGTTCTTCGGCACCGCGTCGCAGCGCGGGCCGCGCTCGCGCACCCGCCGCGGCCAGGACGCCATGATCCGGCTCGACATCGAGCTGAACGAGGCGGCCTTCGGTACGACCAAGGACATCCAGGTCGACACCGCCGTCGTCTGTACGACGTGCAGCGGCGAGGGCGCGGCGCCGGGCACCTCGGCGCAGACCTGTGACATGTGCCGCGGCCGCGGTGAGGTCTCGCAGGTCACCCGGTCGTTCCTCGGCCAGGTCATGACCTCGCGGCCGTGCCCGCAGTGCCAGGGCTTCGGCACGGTCGTCCCGACGCCGTGCCACGAGTGCGCGGGCGACGGGCGCATCCGCTCCCGCCGCACCCTGACCGTCAAGATCCCGGCCGGTGTCGACAACGGCACCCGCATCCAGCTCGCGGGCGAGGGCGAGGTCGGCCCCGGCGGCGGCCCCGCCGGTGATCTCTACGTGGAGATCCACGAGGTCGCGCACTCGGTGTTCCAGCGCCGTGGCGACGATCTGCACTGCACGGTCACCATCCCGATGACGGCGGCAGCGCTCGGCACGAAGTGTCCGCTGGAGACGCTGGACGGGGTGGAGGAGATCGATGTCCGGCCCGGTACCCAGTCCGGCCAGTCGATCCCGCTGCACCAGCGCGGGGTGACCCATCTGCGCGGCGGCGGCCGGGGCGACCTCATCGTCCATGTCGAGGTGCAGACGCCTTCCAAGCTCGACGCCGAGCAGGAGGAGGTGCTGCGGCGGCTGGCCAAGCTGCGCGGCGAGGAGCGGCCCACGGGGCAGTTCCAGCCGGGACAGCAGGGGTTGTTCTCCCGTCTGAAGGACGCGTTCAACGGGCGATAGCCCAGGTCGGCCCGGGGGTGGCGGTACCTCCCCGGGCCCGCGCGGATGCCGCCGCCCCGGTGCGGGGCGGCGTGCCGGGCGTGACACGATGTGCTCATGCCCACCGCGCTGACCGATCTCTGCCGCTACCCGATCGTGCAGGCCCCGATGGCGGGAGGCGGCTCCGGACCCGAGCTGGCCGCCGCCGTCTGCGGCGCCGGCGGTCTCGGCTTCCTCGCCGCCGGCTACAAAACCGCCGACGGCATGTACCAGGAGATCAAGCAGCTGCGGTCGCTGACCGACCGGCCCTTCGGCGTCAACCTCTTCATGCCGCAGCCCTCCCTGGCCGACGCCTCCGTCGTCGAGGTCTACCGCGAACAGCTGGCCGGCGAGGTCACCTGGTACGAGACCGATCTCGGCGACACCGACGGGCCCATCGACGACGGCTACGAGGCCAAGCTCGCGATACTGCGGGAGGACCCGGTGCCGGTGGTGTCCTTCACCTTCGGCTGCCCCTCGCGCGCCGTCCTCGACGCGTTCGCCAAGGTCGGTACGGCCACCGTCGTCACGGTCACCACCGCCGCCGAGGCGCAGGCCGCGCAGTGGTCGGGCGCCGACGCGGTCTGTGTGCAGGGCGTGGAGGCCGGTGGCCACCAGGGCACCCACCGGGACGATCCGCACGCGGACGGGACCGGCGCGGGGCTGGGGCTGCTGGCGGCGCTCGGCCAGATCCGGGAGGCCGTGCAGATCCCGGTGATCGCCGCGGGCGGGCTGATGCGCGGGGCGCAGATCGCGGCGGTGCTGGCGGCCGGGGCGAGCATGGCGCAGCTGGGCACCGCCTTCCTCGCCACCCCCGAGTCGGGCGCCAACCCGCTGCACAAGCAGGCGCTGACCAACCCCCTGTTCACACATACGGAGTTGACCCGGGCGTTCTCCGGACGCCCGGCCCGCGGGCTGGTGAACCGCTTCATGCGCGAGCACGGCCCGTACGCCCCGGCCGCCTACCCGGCCGTCCACTACCTCACCGCCACCGTCCGCAAGGCCGCCGCCAAGGCGGGCGACGCCCAGGGCATGAACCTGTGGGCGGGGCAGGGGCACCGGCTGGCGCGGGAGCTGCCCGCCGGGCAGCTGGTGGAGGTGCTGGCGGCCGAACTGGACGCCGCACGCGCCGCGGTGAACCTCCCCAACACCGGAAGCGGCTCATGACCGCGCCGGTCTTCCTCGTCGACTCGCTCGCGGGCGTACGGGCCGGCGGCACGCTGACCCTGGACGGTCCCGAGGGCCGGCACGCGGTCTCGGTGCGCCGGCTGCGGACCGGTGAGGAGGTCGTCCTGACGGACGGTCAGGGCAGCGGCGCGTACGGCACGGTCGCCGCCGTCGAGGGCAAGGACCGGCTCACCGTCGCGGTCACCGCACTGCGCACCGAGGAGCCGCCGCGCCCCACGATCACCGTCGTCCAGGCGCTCCCCAAGGGCGACCGCGGGGAGCTGGCCGTCGAGACGATGACCGAGACCGGGGTGGACGCCATCGTGCCCTGGGCGGCGGCGCGTTGTGTCACCCAGTGGAAGGGCGAGCGGGCCGCCAAGTCGCTGGGCAAATGGCGCGCGACCGCCCGCGAGGCGGGCAAGCAGTCGCGCCGGCTGACCTTCCCCGAGGTCGCGGACCCGCTGACGACGAAGCAGGTGGCGGCGCTGCTCGCGGACGCCGGCTTCGCGGCCGTCCTCCACGAGGAGGGCAGCACCCCGCTGGCCACCGCCGAACTCCCCACGGAGGGCCGGATCGTGCTCGTCGTCGGCCCGGAAGGCGGCGTCTCCCCGGAGGAGCTCGCCGCTTTCGCCGAGGCCGGCGCCCGGCCCTACCGGCTGGGGACGACCGTCCTGCGCACCTCCACGGCGGGCACCGCGGCCACCGCGCTGCTGCTGGGGCGCACGGGGCGGTGGAGCTGAGTCCGGGCCCACGTTTTCGGCTTTCCCGCCGTGGGTGTTGCTCGCCGTTTGTTGCCCGCTTGCGCGGTGCACCCGCCGTTGCGCCTGCGGCGGGCGGTGCCGCTGCGCGGGGCTGTTGGGGTGCGGTGACGGGCCTGCGCGGGTGGGGCTTTACGTAGGTGGTCCGCTGCGGCTTGCGGGGCGTGGAGAAACGGGCTGCTGACCTCGGCACTCAGGCCGGTGGCCGCACGATCGCGGCCGCCGTCGCGAACAGCTCCGTGAGGGTGCCGGCGAAGGTCGGCAGCAGTTGGAGACAGACGGCCCAGGCCTCGGGGTCGCCGCCCAGGTGTTCCGCGGTCAGCGCGGCCGCCCGTGTCCGCAGCTCCTGCCGGTCCGCCTGCCGGACGGGCTGCTGGTTCGCCTGCCGGTCCGAGGGGTTGAGCAGGCGGAGGAGGTGGGCCAGGCCCTGGTGTGCGGGGGCGGCATGGGTCAGGACGTCCTCCGGGGTGAGCGTGCCGCGCCGTAGGGCGCGCTGGGGCCACGAGAGGTGGGAGCGGCCGGGCTCCGGGGTGCTCGACAGCAGTGCCAGCAGCAGCTCGCGTGGGCAGTCCGCGAGCGCCGCGAGGTCCTGGGCCGCACCGGGGGCCAGCCTGCCGGAGCGGTGCGCAGCGATCAGCTCGGGCCAGGGCAACGGGACGCCCTCGCCGGCGAGTTTGTCCGGCTGGCCGCTGTCATGGCCCGGTGCCTTGTTGAGGAACGCCAGCAGCTTCTCCGGGTCCTCCTCGGCGGCCAGACGGGCGCGCAGCCGCTCCAGGCCGTCCGGGAGGCCGAGGAGCTTCTCGGTCTGCCGGCGGAGGGTGACCGGGAGCCGGTCCATCGCCAGGATCTCGCGCACCGCGTCCGGGCCGCCGCGCTCCCACACGGCCACCAGCAGCCGCAGCCGGGCCGCGGGTATCCGCAGCCGCAGCCGCCCGACGACGACCCGGGCCACGCCCAGGTCACCGGAGTCCAGACCGGCGATGAGCCAGTGGCGGTAGTGGCCGAGGTTGGCCTCCCGCAGGACGTGCAGCAGCTCCTCGGGGACGGTGCGGGTGCCGCCGCCGCGCAGCCGCCCGGCGAGCATCCGCTCCCGCTCCGCCTGGTCGATCCGGCAGTGGAAGAACAGCTGGGCGTCCACCTGCGGTTCGTCGAGGTCGAGGAGGTGGGTGAGCTTCTCGGGGGAGAGGGCGGAGGTGGCGGCCTGCGCGGCCAGTGCCGGTACCCCGTGGGCGGCGATCACCGCGTCCCGGACGGCCGGCGCCGGATCGCCGTACACCAGGAGGTGCTGCACGGCCCGCGGGTCGAAGTGCGGCACGACGGCGGTCTGCGCCGCCTCCGACGCGCACTGCAACAGGCTCAGGAACGCGGCCCGGGACGCCTCGGGGGCCGTGGCCGGGAAGACCGCCTCCAGGGGGCGGGGCCAGCTGGTGCTGCGCTTCCTGCGGGAGCCGGGTGAGGCGGCGTCCTCGACCAGTTCGGCGACGCTGCCCCGGGCCCGGCCCATCCGGGCGTACAGCGTCAGCCAGTTGACCGGGTCCCTGCCGAGCCGTTCGAGGAGTCCGGCGAGGGCCTTGCGGGTCGGCTCGTGGTCGTACGGCAGCGCGTTCAGCACCTCCGTCGCCGGGCCCACCTCCGCCAGCACACGGTCCACCGGCAGCCGGCCCGTACGGATGCCGCGCCCCAGGGTCTCGTCGAAGGGCACCTTGCCCGCCGCCTCGGGCCCCACCAGCGCCTCGAAGGGCAGCTCGGCGGCGACGTGCGAGGTGCCCCAGGGGTCGGCGCGGAAACACTCCATGACGAGGTCGTCGGGGCAGCCCTCCCAGTGGGTGAGCTGCGACAGGTGGTTGCCGCTCTGCCGGCGGCTCGTCCGGCCGCTCCGGAAGGGCAGGCGGGCGTGCTCGCGCCGGACGAGTTCCCAGTCCAGGGCGGCGGGCTTCGCGACCGAGGCGGCGCCGTCACGGACCATCAGCAGGGCCCGCAGCGCCGCGGGGTCGGTCCACTCGCCGGCCGGACGCCGCTCCCGCAGGAACGCCTCCGGATCGTCAGCGGCCGCGGCCTCGCGCATCAGCTCCAGCAGCTCCGGGCGCCCGAAGTCGAAGTCCGCGGCCTGCTCGACCCCGTTGGCGAAGGCCACCAGCGCGGCGCCGCCCGCGAGGCGGACCAGGGCCAGACAGGCGTCCACGGCGGCCGGCAGCGGGAGGAACCGGGACAGCCGGACCAGGGTGTAGGAGATCAGCTGGGGGAACGGGCCGGTCAGCGCGGGAAGCAGCTCAACGGGGGTGGCCTCCTTCTGGAGCAGCGGGACGAGGCCGTCCTCGGCTTCCCAGCGCGGGTCCGCGGGGTCGGCGGCACCCAGCATCGCCGGCAGCAGATCGGGCAGGTCCCTTGCGCGCCGGTTCCATTGCGGGGAGGGGCGGTACCACGCCTTCCACACCGCGCGGGCGACCACCGGGTCGCCGCTCCCCGCCGCCCGTATCAGGAAGGCCTCGGGATCGGCGTCCAGCGCGGCCCGCAGCGCCGCGCCGCCCGGTCCGGTCACCGTCTCCACGATCTCCTCCGGCAGCCCGAACCGGTGGGACAGCGCGGCCAGCAGCTCCGGACGCTGCCGCTCGGCGAGGGCGTCGGCGGTGTCCGGCGCGGCGAGCCGCAGTGCCAGGCGGAGCGGGGCGGCGGAGCTGTGGGTCACGTGCGGAGGTCCCTTCGCGGGGCGGGAGAGCGGCCGTGCACGGACCGGCACCGGGCCGTTCCGCGACCCACAGATCGTGGCACGGCCCACTGACAACGCGACGGTGCGCCGGACGCCCCCTCAGGGGCCGCCCGGCGCACCGTCGTTCCCACACGGAGGGCCGGTCCGGCCGGCCCCCGCGCGTCAGACCAGCTCGGCCGCCAGCGTGATGTTCTTGACGCCCGCCAGCGCCTGGCTCACCGGGCAGTTGGCCTTGGCGTCCTGGGCCGCCGCCTGGAAGTCCTCCTCCGACAGGCCGGGGACGCGGGCCTTGACGGTCAGCGCGATGCCGGTGATGCCCTCACCGGGCTGGAAGGTGACATCGGCCTGGGTGTCCAGGGCCTCGACGGTGTAGCCCTTGCCCGCCAGGCCGTGCGAGAAGGCCATGGAGTAGCAGGAGGAGTGGGCCGCCGCGATCAGCTCCTCGGGGCTGGTGACGCCGTTGGGCTGCTCCGCGCGGGCGGGCCAGTTCACGTCGTAGGTACCGACCTTGGAGGACTCCAGGGCGACGGTGCCCTTGCCCTCCAGGAGGTTGCCTTCCCAGTGGGTCTTGGCGGTGCGCGTGGTTGCCATGGTGCAGATCTCCCGGTTGTGGGCGAAAGCGGTTCCGCGCGCCAGCTTAGTGATCCCGGGGACCGCGCCGTGCCGGCCGCCGCCCGCCGTCCGCCGTCTGGCGGTGCACGGAGGGAGCGGGACCCGGCCCGGCGGGGCGGCGGGCGGTGCTCCTTCCCCGGCCGCTGCAACCCCCCGTGGGTGCCGCCCGGTAGCATCCGAAGGCCGTACGCACCGTGTGGACGGCCGATGACCGGGAGGAGCCGACGTGGCGGGAGCACCGCAGGCCGACTGCCTGTTCTGCAAGATCGTGGCGAGGGAGGTGCCGGCGACCATCGTCCGGGAGACCGAGACGACCGTCGCGTTCCGCGACATCAACCCCCAGGCGCCGACGCACGTCCTGATCATCCCCAAGGTGCACTACCCGGACGCCGCGTCCCTCGCCGCCGCGGAACCGCAGATCATCGCCGACATACTGCGGGAGTCCCAGGAGGTCGCCGCCGAGGAGAAGGTGGAGGACCGCGGCTACCGCGTCGTCTTCAACACCGGCTCCGGCGCGGGTCAGACCGTCTTCCACGCCCATCTGCACGTGCTCGGCGGCCGCGGCCTCCAGTGGCCCCCCGGATAACCGACCGTGTCCGTACGCGAACTGGTCGTCCTCGGCACCGCGAGTCAGGTCCCCACCCGGCACCGCAACCACAACGGCTATCTGCTGCGGTGGGACGGCCAGGGGCTGCTGTTCGACCCCGGCGAGGGCACCCAGCGGCAGATGCTGCGCGCCGGGGTCGCCGCCCACGACCTGAACCGGATCTGTGTCACCCACTTCCACGGTGACCACTCGCTGGGCCTGGCGGGGGTGATCCAGCGGATCAACCTCGACCGGGTGCCGCATCCGGTCACCGCCCACTACCCGGCCAGCGGCCAGCACTTCTTCGACCGGCTGCGCCACGCCACCGCCTACCGCGAGACGGTGCGGCTGGTCGAGCGGCCGGTCGACGCCGACGGTGAGCTGGACCGCGCGGAGTCCTACGTCCTGGAGGCGCGGCGGCTCTGGCACCCCGTCGAGTCGTACGGCTACCGCCTCGTGGAGCCGGACGCCACCCGGATGCTGCCGGAGCGGCTGGCGGAGCACGGCATCGCCGGGCCGGACGTCGGGCGGCTCAAACGGAACGGCGAGCTGAACGGCGTGACGCTCGACGAGGTCAGCGAGGTGCGGCGGGGCCAGCGGTTCGCGTTCGTCATGGACACCCGGCTGTGCGAGGGCGTGCACGCGCTCGCGGAGGGGGTGGACATGCTGGTGATCGAGTCGACGTTCCTGGACGAGGACGTCCAGCTGGCCGTCGACCACGGTCATCTGACCGCCGGGCAGGCCGCGGAGGTGGCCGCACGGGCCGGGGTGCGACATCTGGTGCTGACGCACTTCTCGCAGCGCTACCCCGACCCCGCGGAGTTCGAACGGCAGGCCCGCGCGGCGGGCTACACCGGCGAACTGACCATCGCCCAGGACCTGTCGCGGGTGCCGCTGCCCCCACGGCGCTGACCGGCGCGGCGCCGGGCCCGCGCGGCCGGACCGGACCGGCGCGACCGGCGGGACCGGCCCGGCGCGACCGGCCCGGCCACGGGGCGGCTCCGCCTACGGCAGGTAGTACATCGGGTTGGGCATCTTGAACGTCCGGTCCCCGGCGCCGCCGCGCAGATCGCTGTACTGGTCCCCGAAGTTGGCGACGATGTTGTAGCCCTGGGACTCGATGTGCTTGCGGGTGCCCGACTTGTACTCGATGGTCGTGCAGGTCGCGCCGCAGGGCAGGTAGGCCGGCGGGTGCTCCTTGTCCTTCAGGTAGACGTGCCCGCGGTCCAGCGGCACCCCGTAGCCGACGTTCTTCAGGTTGCGGACGCTCCAGGCGCGCTGCGCCTCCTTGCGCCCGGTGAGGAAGAAGACCTCGGCGCCCTTGCCGTGGGCCCAGTTGACCAGCCGGTCCATGCCGAAGACCGGGTCCATGTCGGTGGTGGCCAGGTACTTGTCCTGGCTCTCCTCGGTGAAGTGGAAGCCGACCCGCAGCTCGTAGTTGTAGGTGAGCAGGGTCGTGTCGTCGATGTCCACGACGATGGCCGGCTTGGCCTTGCCGCCCGTCCGGCCGTGCCCCGCAAGGGCCTTGGACAGGTAGCCGCGGGCCTTGGCCTCGATGCCGCGGACCTGGCGGCCGTAGTTGCTGCGGGGGGAGGCGTAGTGCTCGCCGTCCGCCGTCACCGTGTCGCCGTAGTACGCCTTGATCTTGTCCTGCACCTGCGTGAGGTTGGGGATCTCCTTGTCGGTGCGCGGTACGGAGTGCTCGGCGGTGGCCTGGCCGATGCCGAAGACGGCCGTGCCGGCGACGAGGGTGGCGACCGTCGCGGCGCCGAGGCGGGCCCTCCGGGAGAGGACGGGGCGGAAGCGGGCGGGGCGGGGCATGCGCGGGACCTCCGGGTGACAGGGGGCGGAACCAGTAGGTCTAACAGAGCCTCATCTCCGTATCTACGCGCGCAGATTCAACCCTTGGTAAAAGGTCGCCGCAGTGCGGGCGGCCGATCCGCCGCTGCCGAACACGCACGGTGTCCACCAGCCGTACGCCCCCCCGTCTGACCATCGAGGTGGTCACCGAGGACGGCGTCACCGGGCTCGGCGAGACCTGCGGGGACGCCGGCTGCCCGGAGTTGGCCCGACGGCGGCGGACACCACGACCGGGCCAGCGGGCGGCGGCCCCGGGCCGGAGATCACGGACCCGGCCGTGGTCCTGTGCCCGGTGGCCCGGCACGCGTACGGTGAGGCACGGCTCAGTGGCGGTGCGCCACAGTGGTCCCGTAAGTGATCTTTGAAAGGGGCTGTCCCGATGGCACAGGAAGTGCGCGGCGTGATTGCGCCGGGGAAGAACGAACCGGTCCGGCTGGAGACCATCCTGGTGCCGGACCCGGGTCCCGGCGAGGCCGTGGTGAAGATCCAGACGTGCGGGGTGTGCCACACCGACCTGCACTACAAGCAGGGCGGCATCAACGACGACTTCCCGTTCCTGCTCGGACACGAGGCGGCCGGCGTGGTGGAGTCGGTCGGCTCCGGCGTCACCGATGTGGCGCCCGGCGACTTCGTCGTCCTCAACTGGCGGGCGGTGTGCGGCCAGTGCCGCGCCTGTCTGCGCGGCCGCCCCCAGTACTGCTTCGACACCCACAACGCCCGGCAGAGGATGACCCTCAAGGACGGCACCGAGCTGAGCCCGGCGCTGGGCATCGGCGCCTTCGCCGACAAGACGCTGGTCGCCGCCGGACAGTGCACCAAGGTCAGCCCCGAGATCGCGCCCGCGGCGGCCGGTCTGCTGGGCTGCGGGGTGATGGCGGGCATCGGCGCCGCCCTCAACACCGGCAACGTGGGCCGCGGCGACACGGTCGCGGTCATCGGCTGCGGCGGCGTCGGCGACGCGGCCGTGATGGGGTCCCGGCTGGCCGGCGCGTCCAAGATCATCGCGGTGGACATCGACGACCGCAAACTGGAGACCGCGCGCTCCATGGGCGCCACCCACACGGTCAACTCCCGCTCCACCGAACCCGTCGAGGCGGTCCGCGAGCTGACCGGCGGCTTCGGCGCGGACGTCGTCATCGACGCGGTCGGCCGCCCGGAGACCTACCGGCAGGCGTTCTACGCCCGCGACCTGGCCGGCACCGTCGTCCTGGTGGGCGTCCCCACCCCGGACATGACCCTGGAACTCCCCCTCCTGGACGTCTTCGGCCGCGGCGGCGCCCTCAAGTCGTCCTGGTACGGGGACTGTCTGCCCTCCCGGGACTTCCCGATGCTGGTCGATCTGCACCTCCAGGGCCGGATCGACCTGGGCGCGTTCGTCACCGAGACCATCGGCATCGAGGACGTGGAACAGGCCTTCGCGCGGATGCACGCCGGCGACGTGCTGCGTTCGGTGGTGACGCTCTGATGGCGGTCCGCGTCGACCACCTGGTCACCTCAGGAACCTTCTCCCTCGACGGCGGCACCTGGGACGTCGACAACAACGTGTGGATCGTCGGCGACGACGACGAGGCGATCGTCATCGACGCCGCCCATGACGCCGACGCCATCGTCGCGGCCCTCGGCGGCCGGACGCTGCGCGCGATCATCTGCACCCACGGCCACAACGACCACATCGACGCCGCCCCGGCGCTCGCCTCCCGCACCGGCGCCCGCATCCATCTGCACCCCGCCGACCTGCCGTTGTGGAAGATGACCCACCCGGACACCCCGCCGGACGCGGAGCTGGCGGACGGGCAGGTGCTGACCATCGCCGGAACCGACCTGACCGTGCTGCACACCCCCGGCCACGCCCCCGGCGCGGTCTGTCTCCACGCGCCCGACCTGGGCACCGTCTTCACCGGCGACACCCTCTTCCAGGGCGGTCCCGGCGCCACCGGCCGGTCCTTCTCCGACTTCCCGACGATCGTCGCCTCGATCCGCGACCGGCTGCTGACCCTGCCGCCGGAGACCCGGGTCCGCACCGGGCACGGCGATCCGACGACGATCGGTACGGAGGCCCCGCACCTGGAGGAGTGGATCAAGCGGGGCCACTAGGGCGTGTCCGCAAAGTCCCGCCTGGCTCGCGGCGTCTGGCACGCACGCTCGCTGCGTTGTCGGGATCGTCCACGTAGACCCACTACGAGGACGACCCTCCGCCTTGCGAGCGCACGCACCAGACGCCGCG
>NZ_JBSFJF010000026.1:0-109242 GCF_053597915.1 Streptomyces sp. NPDC001219
GGTTGATAGGCCAGATATGGAAGCCCGGTAACGGGTGGAGTTGACTGGTACTAATAGGCCGAGGGCTTGTCCTCAGTTGCTCGCGTCCACTGTGTAGGTTCTGAAGTAACGACCTGTGTCCATGCCGGGTTGGTTAACTTCATAGTGTTTCGGTGGTCATTGCGTTAGGGAAACGCCCGGTTACATTCCGAACCCGGAAGCTAAGCCTTTCAGCGCCGATGGTACTGCAGGGGGGACCCTGTGGGAGAGTAGGACGCCGCCGAACAATCATTGTGGGAAAGCCCTGCACCTTATGGTGCGGGGCTTTTTCGCGTTCCCGGCGGATGCAGGCGCTGCGATGCTGAGCGGTATGGGGTATGTGATCAGGCCGGTCAAGGCGGACGAGTGGGAACGGCTGAAGGAGCTGCGGCTTGCGGCGCTGGCCGACCCAGTGGCGCGGGTGGCGTTCAACGAGACCCTTGAGGGCGCCGTGGGCCGGCCGGATGAGCTCTGGCAGCAGCGGGCGGCGATGAGTGACGAGGGGCACACAGCTGTGACCTTCATCGGGGAGGACGCCGACGGGAGTTGGGGCGGCATGGTGGTGGTGCTCGTCGAGACGGACGAGGAGGCGCCGCAGACGCATGTGGTCGGGGTGTATGTGCGGCCCGAGCACCGGGGAACGGGGCTGGCGCGGGAGTTGCTCCGGGCGGCGATCGGGTGGTCGTGGAGCCGTACCGAGCCGGTGGTCGAGCGCGTACGACTGTGGGTGCACGAGGGGAATGCGCGGGCCGCGGCGTTTTACCGGGGGATGGGCTTCGTCGGGACGGGGCGGGCCATGGCCGATCCGAAGGACCCCGCGGCCGAGGAGCGGGAGATGGTGCTGCGGCGAGAGATGAGGCCCTGAAGGGCTGTCTCGTCAGGCCTGGAGGGTGTGGTGGGGCCAGCGGGCGCGGGCCTGTTCCTGGGAGCGCAGGGTGGCGAGGGTCAGCAGGCCGCGGGCGTGGCCCGTTTCGAGGAGGCCGGGGAGGGCGGGCAGCGGGGCGAGGGCCGCGATGTCGTCCAGGACCAGGGTGAGTGGTGGGTCGAGCCGACCGTCAGATGACCGTTCGGCCATGCGGCGGCCGTGCTCGACCACGCTCGAGAGGAGTGCGGTGAGCAGTGGCATCGCACCCGGGTCGGTACGCGGGTCCTCGATGGGCTCGCCTACCACGTAAAGCGTTCCCCCTTCAGCGAGGAATGATTCGAGAAGGACCGAATCCGCGCGAAGAGGGGTGCAGGCGTCCCGGATGTGGATCGAGGAGAGGGCGGTCAGCGCACGGCCGATCAACGCCTGGGCGGCTTCCCGGCGTTCGGGATGTGCCGTGAGCACCGACTCCAGTTCGCCGGCCTGGCCCGCCGAGGCCTTGGGGCTGGTGCGCAGGATGCGTACGGGTTCCTGGGCGGCTCCGGTGGCGTGTGCCCAGCGGTGCAGCTGGCGGAAGGGGCGGCCGTCCACCGCGGCGGCGTGCAGCCAGCAGCGCAGCAGGGTCTGGGCGGCGTCCGCGACCGCCGAGTCCAGGGCGGCGGTCGGGCGTACGGGGGCCAGCAGGGCGGTGGCGCGGTCGGTGGCGGTGGCGAGGTCCGTGCAGCCGGAGGTCGGCGACCAGCGCAGCCGGGCCGGGGTGTCGAGGCGGTGGGCCGGGTCGTAGGTCAGCAGCGGGCCGAGTTTGGCGCGGGCGTCCTTGGTCTCGGCCCAGACCGCGGGGTCCGTCGTGGCGACGATCAGTGCGCCCGGGGCGGCGGCCGCGGTGGCGACGGAGGAGGTGACGGCGGCGGCGCGGTCGGTGGTGAACTGGACGCGGGGGAGGCTGAGTTCGGCGGGGGTGTCGGTGGCCGGGGTGAGCGGGGGCGCGGTGCGCTGCTCCGGGACGGGGCCGGCGGCGACGAGGTCGAGGGGCAGCGGGGCGGGGACGGCCGGTGTGGCGGGAGCGTCGTCGCCGGGGGGCGCGGGCGGCTGGGTGGCGGGGAGGGGCTTCCGGAGTCTTTCGCGGGCCTCCCCGGCCTGTTGTGCCTCCCGTTCCGTCGCCAGGGCCTCGTGCGTCTTCCGGCCCTCCGTACGGGCCGCACGCTCCTTTCGGGCCTCCGTCCGGCGGGCCGCCCGTACGGCGCGGTAGCGGGTGACCGTCCCCAGCGTGAAGATCACCAGGACCAGCAGCACCATCAGCTCGCCGATGAGGATGCCCCAGAAGAGGCCGTAGCCGGAGAGCTGGCCCCTGGGGGTGTCGGGCCAGGCGGCGGGCATGTCGTGCGGTGCGGAGACCAGGTGACGCAGTGCCATCGGCGTCCCGGAGTAGGTGACGCCCGGGGGCCACGCGCCGTGGGCGAACAGGCCGGCCAGTCCGGTCGCCGTCCACACCAGCACGGTCATGCCCAGCAGGAAGACGAGCAGCCCGATCAGCAGGGAGTCGGGGACGCCGCGCCCCCGGGGCCGGCCGGCGCCTCGTGCGTCGTCGAATCCGCCGTTGTCGTATCCGCGGGTCACGCCACCGTCTCGCTCGACTCGTCTCGCCACTGCCGCTCCATCGCCATGGCCTCGGCGCGTGCCTCGGCCTCGGCGTCCGCCGCCGCCTGGACGGCGCGCGCCTCGTCCGTCGGCATCGCGGAGGCCTCGCTGACCGCGGACGCCTCGGTCATCGCCCGGTCGGTGAAGACCAGCGGGCGTTCGGCCTCGGTGATGAGGTGTTTGACGACCTGGACGTTGCCGTTGACGTCCCAGACCGCGATGCCGGGGGTGAGGGTCGGGATGATCTCGACGGCCCACCGTGGCAGGCCCAGCACCCGGCCGGTGGCGCGCGCCTCGTCGGCTTTCTGGGCGTAGATGGTGCGGGTCGAGGCCATCTTGAGGATCGCCGCGGCCTCCCGTGCGGCGGCGCCGTCGACCACGTCGCTGAGGTGGTGGACGACGGCCACGAACGACAGGCCGAGCCGTCGGCCGAACTTCAGCAGCCGCTGGAAGAGCTGGGCCACGAACGGGGAGTTGATGATGTGCCAGGCCTCTTCCACCAGGAAGATGCGCTTCCTGCGGTCGGGCCGAATCCAGGTGTGCTCCAGCCAGACGCCGACGATCGCCATCAGGATCGGCATCGCGATGGAGTTGCGGTCGATGTGCGACAGGTCGAAGACGATCAGCGGGGCGTCGAGGTCGATGCCCGCCGTGGTCGGCCCGTCGAACATGCCGCGCAGGTCACCGTCGACGAGGCGGTCGAGCACCAGCGCCACGTCCAGACCCCAGGCCCGGACGTCGTCTATGTCGACGTTCATCGCCTCCGCCGACTCCTCCTCCGGGTGCCGCAGCTGCTCGACGATGTCGGTCAGGACGGGCTGCCGGTGGGTGATGGTCTCGGTGACGTAGGCGTGCGCGACCTTGAGGGCGAAGCCGGAGCGCTCGTCCAGGCCGTGGCCCATCGCGACCTCGATGATCGTGCGCAGCAGGGCCAGCTGGCCGGTGGTGGTGATCGACGGGTCGAGGGGGTTGAGGCGGATACCGCCGTTGAGGGCGGCGGTCGGGTCCAGGCGGATGGGAGTTATCCCCAGCTCCTGCGCGATGAGGTTCCACTCGCCGACGCCGTCCTCGCCCTGCGCGTCCAGCACCACGACCTGGCGGTCCCGGAACCTCAACTGCCGCAGGACGTAGGTCTTCTCCAGTGCCGACTTGCCGTTGCCGGACTCGCCGAGGACGAGCCAGTGCGGGGCCGGCAGCTGCTGTCCGTACAACTGGAAGGGGTCGTAGATGTAGCCCTTGCCGCTGTAGACCTCACGGCCGATGATCACGCCGGAGTCGCCGAGACCGGGGGCCGCGGTGGGCAGGTAGACCGCCTGGGCCTGGCCGGTGGAGGTGCGTACGGGCAGCCGGGTGGTCTCCACCTTCCCGAACAGGAAGCTGGTGAACGCCTCGGTGAGCGCTCCGATCGGGTCGAGCATGGCCATGACGTACGCGCCTCCCAGCGGCTTTAGCGGCGGATTCCGGTCGCGAACGGCAGGGTGTTGACGAACGCCCGGTGGTGCTCGCGGTCGCACCACTCCAGCTTCAGATAGGACTTGCCGGCCGAGGCGCGAATGGTGCGCTTGTCGCGGGCGAGGGCCTCGGGCGAGCGGGAGGACACCGTGAGGTAGCCGACGAGGTTGACGCCGGCGGCGCCGGAGGCCAGGTCCTCGCCCCGCTGGTCGACGCGGCCGTGGTGGGCGACGTCCCGCGGGTCGACGACCCGGTTCATCTTCGCGGCCCGGCTGGCCTCGGCGTCGTCGTTGGTCTTCTCCGTCAGCATCCGCTCGATGGCGATCTCGGTGGGCTCCAGGTCCATGCAGACCGCGACCGTACGGATCACATCGGGGGTGTGCACCAGGAGGGGCGCGAGGAAGTTGACGCCCACCGGGGTCAGCGGCCACTCCTTGACCCAGGCGGTGGCGTGGCACCAGGGCGCGCGGGTCGTCGACTCCCGCGTCTTGGCCTGGAGGTACGTCGGCTCCATCGCGTCCAGCTCGGCCGGCCAGGCGTTGCGCTTGCTCATCGCCTGGATGTGGTCGATGGGGTGGTCCGGGTCGTACATGGAGTGCACGAGGGAGGCGAGCCGGGCCTGGCCGAGCGGCTGGCGCACCCGGATGTCGGCCTCGGCGAGCCGGGCGCAGATGTCGGTGAGCTCACGGGCCATGACGACCGCGAGACCGGCGTCCCGGTCCAGCTTCTTGCGCAGCAGCCCGCCCTGGTGCATCCGCGCGGCGCGGGCCATGGTCTGCGCCTCGGCGGCCAGCTCGCGGGTGTAGTGCATACAGGCGACCAGGTAGGCGCGGTGCTGCTCGGAGGAGGTGGAGACCATCGACTGGAGCTGGTCGTAGGACTCCCGCAGCCAGTCGGGGGAGCTCTTGTCGCCGCGCTGGGCGACGTCCTTGGCGTGTGCGTCCGGGTCGGCGGGCAGCGTACGCGCCAGCATCTGCAGCCGGGTCACGAAGCCGTCCCCGTTGGCCACATGCTTGAGCAGCGTCCCGAAACGGTCGACCAGCGCCTCCTGGTCCTCGCTGTCCCGCAGGCCGACGCCCGGCCCCTCGATCTCGATGGCGGCCGTCACCGTCTTGCGGTCGGCGTGCAGCAGCACCGCGATCTCGTCCGGGCCGAAGGGGGCGGACAGCCAGTTGATCCGGCCGATGCCGGGCGGCGGGCCGATCTCGACCTCCCGGCCGTCCAGCCGGACGCCCGCCTCGGCGGCGCCGGAGCGGTAGGTCGCGCCGCGGCGGACCGTCCGGCGGAAGCTGCGCCGGATCTCGAACCACTTGTAGAACGTGCGGCCCTTGTACGGCACGTAGACGAGGGCGAGGCCCAGCATCGGGAAGCCGGTGAGGGAGGCGATCCGCAGCGGCAGCATGGGCACCAGCAGCCCGCACATCATGCCGAGGAACGCACCCGCGATGATCAGCGCGATCTCACCGGTCTCGCGGTTCTTGCCGACGATGGCGTTGGGCCGGGCGCGGCCGATGAGGTAGGTGCGGCGCGGGGCGATCGGGTGGGACTGCGTACTCAACGCCCCTCACCTCCTGAGGTCTTGCCGGAGCGGGAACCGCTGCCCGGGTGGGGGTTCGTACGGGGAGCGGGGGTGGCGGGCGCCGAGGAGCGGCCGCCGCGGGAGCTGTGCGCGGCGACACCGCCGGCCACCGCGTCGGCCGGCCGGGACTGGCCGCCCTGCGCGCCCTGCGCCTGCCCGCCGTCCCCGCCGGACCGGCGGGAGCTGTGGGTCTTGATGCCCTGGGACACCAGCGCGGCGGGCGAGGAGATCATCGCGGCGGCCTGGCTGCCGTCGGTGGCCCGGCCCTTGTTCGTACGGGCGGAGATCATCTCGTCGCCGAAGCCGGGGACGAAGCGGTAGATCACCGCGCTGGCGAAGATGGCCAGGACGATGATCGAGAGGCCGGAGACGACCGCGGAGAAGGCGTTCGGGCCCTTGTCGTGGGAGAGCGCGCCGGCCACGCCGAGCACGATCACGATGACCGGCTTCACCAGGATCACCGCGATCATGATGCCCGCCCAGCGGCGCACATGCCCCCACATGTTCTTGTCGACCAGCCCGGCGTAGACGACCGTGCCGAGCAGCGCCCCGACGTACAGCAGCGCGGCCCGGATCACCAGCTCCAGCCACAGCACACCGGCGGCGAGCACGGAGACCAGCGACACCACGATCAGCATGATCGGGCCGCCGCCGATGTCCGTGCCCTTCGTGAGCGCCTGGGAGAAGGCCCCGAAGAAGGTGTCGGTCTGCGCGCCGGTCCCCTTGGCGATGATCTCGGTGACTCCGTCGGTGGCCGAGACGACGGTGTAGAGGATCAGCGGGGTGAAGGCGGAGGCGAGCACGGTCAGCCAGAGGAACCCGACCGCCTCACTGATCGCCTCCGTCAGCCGCACCCCGCGCACCGCGCGCTTGGCGACTGCCAGCAGCCACAGCACGAGGGTGAGCACGGTGGAGGCGGCGAAGACGACGGCGTACTGCCGCAGAAAGGCGGCGTTGGTGAAGTCCACCTGCGAGGTGGCCTTCACCGCGTCGGAGAGCTTGCTGACGATCCAGGCGGCGGCTTTGGCACAGCCTTTGGCCAGGGATTCGAGGGGGTCCAGGGGGTTGTTGTCGGTGAGGCCGCCGCCGCCCGGAGAGGGAGTGCTGCCGCTGCCGCCGCCCCGGTTCTCGCAGAGTTCCTTGGCCTTGTCCGACAGCAGGTCGCAGGCGCCCTCGGTCGGCTTGGGGGTGGGCGCCGCGAACGCGCGGGCCGAGAGGAGCACCAGCGTGGTTTGCAGGCCGGTCAGCACAGAGGCGACGGTGAGGGCATGGCGTCGGTTGTTACCTCGCATAAGTGAACCCTCCGAACCCTTGGACGGCCTTGGACATGTCCTTGGCCGTCGCAGCGGCCTGGTCGCCGCCGATCGGCGCCGGCCCGGCCTTCTGTGTGAAACCGGCGACCTTCCAGTCACCGCCGACCCACCGCAGCTGCATCGTGGACGTGTACCAGCTCTCCGCGACCGGGTTCTGGGAGCCCGTGCCGGCGAGGCCGAACAGCGTGGAGTACCAGACCGCGACCGTGGCGGTGGTGCCCTCGAACTTCTCGGTCTTCGTGCCGACCGGGTTGGCCCGGGACACGAAGGTCATGCCGCCGGGCGCGCTGCCGTCCGGCTTGAGGCCGACCCGGCCGAGGAACTTGGGGTCCGTGTAGATCTTGCGCAGGCTCTCCTTGCGGTCCGCGGCCGCGGCGGGGGTGTAGACGGCGTCGACGATCGCGTCACGCCCGGCGGACTTGTACATCGCGCTGCTGGAGAACGCGACCACGTAGTTCGCCGCCGCCGACTGCGCCCCCTGCTCCGTCTTGGCGAAGCCCGACGCGATGCCTCCGGTCTTGCCGTTGACGGCCTTGGTGCCGGTGGGGGCGGTGGGCTGGGCACGGCCGGGGTCCTTGGGGGAGTCGGTCGCGGTGGTTTCGCTGTTGCCGCTTCCGCCGCGGTTGGCGAAGGCGATGGCCGCGAGCAGCAGGACGATCACGCCGACGATGGTGACGAGGTTGCGGCTGGACATGCCGCCCCGGGAGCGCCGTCCCTGGCCGTAGAGGTCGCCCTCGCTGTCGGGAAGTCTGGTCCGGGTCTGGCCCGTCCCGGGACCACGGTGGCCGTCGCCTCCGTAGCCGCCGTCGTCACTGAGACTCATCGCGCCTGTGCCCCCTCTGCCGCCGTCGCGTGCGTGCCGTTGGTTGTGCCGCCCTCATATGACCGTAGCCGCGCGGGCGGCGGCTCGGGTGCAGCGGTACGAGTACATCTCACCGTGACGGGTCCTCAGATGCGGTACGACAGAGGCGAATGGGGGACTCTGGGTTATTTGTGCGCATCGTCTGCTCCGCGGTCGCCGGTCGCCTTCTTGCCCCCGGGTTCACCTGTCCCCGCGCGGTGCCCGGCCCAATCGGGCCGCTGGTGGCGGGGGTGACGAGGGTGTGCCGCGGTTCCGTCGGGCCGGCGTGAGCGGGCGTCAGCATGGGGCCTCGGCAGGGGAGGTGGGGCCGGTGAGAGCGAGTGGGGGCACGGGACGGCGGAGAGAGGGTGGGCGGGGGCGCACGGGGGGCGACCCGGGGACGGTCGGGTGCCGGGGGTGCGCCATCCGGGCGGCGGCGGGGGACGGGCGGTCAGGGGTGGCCTAGACCGCCATGCCGTAGACGATGGTGAACAGCGTCCCCAGGGAGCCGATGATGAAGACGCCGGTCAGGCCGGCCACGATCAGGCCCTTGCCCTGTTCGGCGCTGAAGGTGTCGCGCAGCGCGGTGGCGCCGATGCGCTGTTTGGCGGCGCCCCAGATCGCGATGCCGAGGCACAGCAGGATCGCCACCGCCATGATGACCTCGATCATCACGCGTGCCTCGTTGCCCAGGCTCCCGAACGGCCCCCAGTCCGGGGCGATTCCGCCGATGATGGTGGTGATGTCGCCTTTTTCGGCCGCAATGAACATGTGTGAACTCACCGCCCCTTGATGGGTAGTTGTGTCCGTGCCGACGCGGCACAGGTCGGTCTCTATCTTCGCTGACGAATGGACCGTCAGCTGTCGACTTGGCGGCTTTCTTTGAAGGATCTCCCGTGCGGGTGGGGTGTGGCCGCGGACGCACGTCCTCCATTGAACCGACTGGTCTCACCGTGTGTATCACGGGGGATAACCCTGGGCAATGATCATCGGGAGCACCGGTGGCCGGTCCGGCGCGCCGGATGGCCCGTAGCCCGTCCGGCGGTGTACGGGGCGTCATCCGGCGCGGCACCGCACCCCGGACGGAGCGCCCCCTGCGCCGCCGAATGCGCCGCCGTGCGGCACCCGGCGCGGCGGCGCGCGCGGGAGCGGCCGGAAAAGGGCAGTGAACCGGGGCTGAATGGGGGAGGGTTGGGGGGTGCGGAAATTCTGGGTGGCCGGTGGGCTCGGGGCGGGGCTGGTGCTCTGTCTGCTCGGGCTGCTTGTGGTCGGTACGTATATGGCCGCGGCCGGGCTGGCCGGGGCCGGCGGGCGGGCGCTCGGGCTGGCGAAGGGTTCGGTGCCGGCCGAGTATCAGCGGCTGGTGCAGAAGTGGGGGACGCTCTGCCCGGCGATAAGCCCCGCGCTGCTGGCGGCGCAGCTCTACCAGGAGAGTGGCTGGAACCCCAGGGCACAGAGCCCGGCGGCCGCGCAGGGCATGGCGCAGTTCATCCCGGGGACCTGGCAGACCCATGGCGTCGACGGCAACGGCGACGGCAAGAAGGACGTGTGGGACCCGGAGGACGCGATTCCGTCGGCGGCCTCGTACGACTGCGAGCTGGCCGGCTATGTGAAGCGCGCGCCGGGCAACGCCACCCACAACATGCTCGCCGCCTACAACGCCGGGGCCTATCGCGTCATCCAGTACAACGGGGTGCCGCCGTACCGCGAGACACGGAACTACGTGAAGACGATCACGACGCTGGCCAAGAGTTTTGAGGCTCCGTCGGGTCGGGTGGAGCCCTCGCGGCAGGCCGCGGCCGCCATCTACTTCGCCCAGCAGAAGCTCGGTACGCCCTATCTGTGGGGTGGCACGGGAACCGCGGCGCAGGGCGGCCGGTTCGACTGTTCCGGGCTGTCCCAGGCCGCGTACCGCTCCGTGGGCATCGAGCTGCCCCGGGTGGCGAACGACCAGTGGAACGCCGGGCCGCACCCGAAGCGGAACGAGTTGCTGCCGGGGGATCTGGTGTTCTTCGCTTACGACCTCAAGGACCCGCGGTCGATCCACCACGTGGGGATCTACGTGGGAGGCGGGTACATGATCAACGCGCCGTACACCGGGGCCAAGATCCGGTTCGACAAAATCGACACGCCGGACTACATCGGTGCGACCCGCGTCACGTCGGATGGCGCAAAAGCGCTGCCCGGCACGAACGCTGCGTGAACATAGGGCCCTGAACTGCGGTGATGAGTCAAGCTTCGATAACGTCCTGGTGATCATCCGGTGGAGAGTGGAACGCCAGGGGCGGACATCGCGTTTCCTTGGCGTGGTGACGTAGCAGCGCTTGACACAGCACACGCTCGACGACCACGGGGGCAGGCAGCACACGAAGGCGCTCGCGCGCGCGAAAGATTAAGGGGCCGCTGCAGATGGCTGGACTCGCATTCGAGGGGTCGAACCCCGACGTCGACGTGCTCGACGGCGTCAACGGCCTCGCGAAGGACGCCCCCCACTGGGTCAACAAGGCCATGGAGTACATCGGCGAGTACGGCCTCATCGCCGGTCTCGCCGTGCTGTGTCTGATCGCCTGGTGGTCCGCGCGCCGCAGGCCGGGCGCGCCGGCCGCCGTCGCCGGTCTGGTCTGGGCGCCGCTGGCCGCGGGCATCGCCCTGCTGGCCAACATCCCCATCCGGTCCTTCGTGGAACGGCCGCGCCCGTTCAAGGACCACGCCGGGCTCGAGGTGCTGATCCCCGGCAAGAGCGACTTCTCCTTCGTGAGCGACCACGCGACGCTCACCATGGCGGTCGGTGTCGGACTGTTCGTCGCCCACCGGAAGTTCGGCCTGATCGGGATCGCGCTGGCGCTCGCCGAGGGCTTCTGCCGCGTCTACATGGGCGTGCACTACCCGACCGACGTGGTCGGCGGCTTCGCGCTGGGCACCGCCGTCGCGCTGCTGCTCGCCCCGCTCGCGCAGGCGCTGCTGGTGCCGCTGACGACGGCGATCAGCCGCTCCAAGCTGGCGTGGCTGGTGTGCGCGCCGGGCACCGAGGCGGACGCGGACGGCGAGGGCAGCCGGGTGGTGGCCACGGGATCGGCGGTGCCGGGCGGCCACAAGGAGCGGGACAAGGATCTGGCGGCCTGAGGGCGGGCCGGGCGGTTCGCCGAATCGCCCGGCCCGCGCCCGGGACACACGGCCTGGCGGATGCGGACGGCCCGGCCCCTCGCGGGGACCGGGCCGTCCGTGTGTCCGGGCGCGGGGAGGCCTCAGAGCGCCTGCGGGAAGGTGCTGAACAGCCGCTGCGGGTCGTAGGTCCGCTTCACCTCGGCGAGACGGCCGGCGGCGGCGCCGTAGTAGGCGGACTTCCAGTTGGTCAGGCCCGGGTCGGTGTAGTTCTGGTAGGCGGCGCCCGAGGAGTAGCGGCGCATCGCGTCATGGAAGGAATTCAGCCACGCTGTGCGGGTGCCGGACGAGCCGCCCGCCGACCAGGACGTCAAGTACTGGGCGAGGAACCGCGAGCCGCGGTGGACGAAGGCGGTGTCGGTGCTGCCGACGCGGTTGATCGCGCCGCCCAGCGCCGTCAGCGCCACATCCCCGCCGACGCCCTTGCGGCCGCCCGCCTCGATCTGGTCCATCAGCGTGCGGATACCGGCCGCGGACAGCGAGCGGTCGAAGAAGTGCGAGCGGGCGGCGTAGGTCTCGCGGCCCAGCTGGCCGGCCTTGTTCTGGCCGGGCAGCGAACCCGGCGTGTGGCACTGCGCGGTGGACTTGCTCGAACAGCCCGCATAGGACTCCATCGCGTCCAGGTAGCCGGTCGGCGTCAGGCTGACACTCTTGGCGGGGCCGGGGCCGCCCGGCTGGTCGGCGAGCTTGTCGAGGGCGTTCTTCAGGTCGCCGTAGCCGCCCAGGGAGAAGGCCACGACGTAGACGGCCGGGGTGTTGCCGGGGCGCGCCTGGAGATGGCACGCGGACCATATCTCGTCGTCCTGCACCGGCCCCCACTTCTGCCAGGAGGCCACCACCTTCGCCGCCTTGGACCACGGCCAGCTCAGGTACGCCTTCACCGCGCGCGGCGCCGGATGCGTACGGAAGCGGAGCTCGGTGACCACGCCGAAGTTGCCGTTGCCGGCGCCGCGCAGCGCCCAGAAGAGGTCGGCGTGCTGCTTCCGGTCGCAGTCGACGGTCTTGCCGTCCGCCGTGACCAGCGTGGCGCCGACGAGGCTGTCGCAGGTCAGGCCGTAGGCGCGGGAGGCCACCCCGTGGCCGCCGCCGAGGGTGAGGCCGGATATACCGACGGTGGGGCAGGAGCCCCCGGGTATCGTCACGCCGTGCGCCCCGAGGCCCTCGTAGACGTCGATGAGCTTGGCGCCGGCCCCGATGCGGGTGATGCCGCCGGACGGCGCGCCCACCTTGGAGAGGGCGGAGACGTCGACGACGAGCTTGCCGTTGCCGCTGGACCAGCCCGCGTAGGAGTGGCCGCCGCTGCGGATGGCGAGCGGGGTGTCGTACCGCCGGGCGAAGGCGAGGCACTCGGCGATGTCCGCCGGGTGCTTGGCGTAGGCGATGGCCGACGGCTTCAGCGTGTCGAAGCGGGTGTTGTAGAGGCGCCGGGCGCTCTCGTAGGCGGCGTCGGAGGCCCGCACCAGCTTGCCGTCCAGGCTCTTGCCCAGCGCGGTCCAGGCGGACCCGGAGGCCCGGCCCTTGGCGGCGCCCCCGGCGGCGGCCGCGTTGGTCTGTGCCGCGGTACCGGCGGCCGCCTCCGTGGTGGCCGCCGCCGCGCCGGTCTTCTTGTCGCAGCCGGTGGCCCAGGCGACCGACGTCGCCGCCAGTCCGCCGCCGGCCTGCAGGAGTGTGCGCCGCTTCACTGGGATGAATCCCCCTCGATGTCGTACGGTCCTGCCCCGCCTGCCGATGGCCCGGCCGGTGATCGCGGGGCGCGTGCCGGGAACCGCACCGGACCGGTGCGGCGCCGCGCTGCCCCTCGCGTGCCGCTGTGTCCGGTTGTGCCCCGCGCTGTCCGGTGCTGTCCTCGAAGTCCGTTGGCGGCGCGGTGCCGTTGCTTCCCTGATTAGGCAGATGCGGCAGGGGCGTGAGGGGTTCCCGGAACGGACTGCCTCATTCCAGCGGGCGCCCGGTTCCGTCGTCGTCGGTGCCGGAACCGGCCTCGACTTCGGCCAGATGGCGCTCCGCGTCCGTACGCGCCTGAGAGCGTGCGCGGCGGGCCGGTCCCCGCCATCCGCAGTCGCAGCGGGCCGTGCAGAAGGCGCCGCGTTCGGTGGTGGAGGTCGCGTGAGGGGCTCGGTCGGGCACCCCGTCACGCTACGCGCCCCAGGTGCCCGGGCGTGACGAGCCCCCTGGACGGTCGTTGAACGGAACGGTCGACGGAACGTCAGAGGCGGCGCGGCGGAACGTCCGACCCTCCCGAGCGGACCGGCCGTCCCAGGCCGTTCCCGAAGACAGCGGCCGAGGGGGCTCGTACGCGATGGTGGTGCAGGACAGGCGAGGCGGCGGCACGGTCGCCGTGGCCATGGCGTGCGGGACGGGTCTGGCGGTCGGGCTGCTGACATCGGGCTGTTCCCCGGACGGGGCCGCGGCCGACGACCAGGAGCCGGCCGGCCGGGCCGCCCCCGCCGCCGCGGAGGTCCGGGACAGCGCCGACGCCCTGGTGCGGGCCGGCTCCGCCGCCATCCGCACCTCCATGGAGACCGTCAGCGGCGGCACCCTCGTCGCCATCCGCGGCACCGGCGGCTACGACTTCGCCACCAGCACCGGGCGGCTGCGGGTGGTGCTCCCCGATCCGGCGGGCCGGCCCCACGGCGGCCGTCAGCCGATCACGGAGATCCTCGCGCCCGGTGCGCTGTTCATGAAGAACCGCGGGGCCGGGGTGCCCGCCGACAAATGGGTACGGGTGGCCACCGCCTCGCTGTCCGACGGGAATCTGGTCACCGGCGGCGCCACCGATCCGCTGGCCGCCGCCGAACTGCTGCGCGGCGCACGGGAGGTGACCTATCAGGGCGAGGAGTGGCTGGCGGGGGTGCGGGTGCGGCACTACCGCGGGACGACGGACATCCGGGTGGCCGCCGCCGCGGCGTCGCCGCACACCGGGCCGGCGCTGCTCGCCGCGGGGGACGGATTCACCACCGACGAGGTGCCGTTCGACGCGTATCTGGACGAGGCCGGGCTGCTGCGCAAGGTGCGCCAGTGGTTCCGTTTCGCCAACGGCGCGCCGAAGGGGGCTTCGGTGACCTCCACGACGGAACTGTCCGGTTTCGGGACGAAGGTCGCGGTGCGGCTGCCGGACGAACGGGACATCTACGCAGGGAAGATCGCGTCGCCCACGGCATGAGGCCGGGTGCCGCGGGCAGGGCATGTGACAGGGGTGCTTGCCGGATGGCGGAAATGGTCCATCCGTGCCATGCGCGCGGCGCGCGCCCGTCCCTAGGCTTGCGGTAACCACCCCAGGCGTGGGAAGGCGCTCGAAGGAGGAGGTGTTGTACGTGGCCGGACACCGCCCTACGACGGTCCAGGACCTCGTAGCCCTCGTCGAGATCGACCTGACCGGTGAGCTGATGATCGCGGCCGCGGCCGCGAGCGAGGATCGGCTCAGCCCGGACCGTATCGACGAGGTGCTGGAGGTCGACGGGGAGGACGGCGACGGCGCGGACCGGGTGCCGCCCCGGACCGGACCCGCCGGACGCTGCCCCGGTTAGTGCGCCTCGGGCCGCCCGGCGCGAGCCCGCCGGCTCAGGTGCGCAGCATCCGTTCGATCGCCTTGGTGGCCTCCTGGACCTTGGCGTCGATGGCCTCGGGGCCCTTGACGGCCGCGTCGGCGACGCAGTGCCGCAGGTGCTCCTCCAGGAGCTGAAGGCCGAATGACTGCAGGCCCTTCGTGCTCGCCGAGACCTGGGTGAGTATGTCGATGCAGTAGACATCCTCTTCGAGCATCCGCTGCAGTCCGCGGATCTGGCCCTCGATCCGCCGCAGTCGCTTGATGTGTGCGTCCTTCTGCTGTGCGTAGCCGTGCACGCCGGCCGCCGGAGAAGTCTCTGCGTGATCGGTCACGGTTTGAACGCCGCTCGGGGGGTCGGCGTCCGGCTTCCGGGGGTGGCAAGCCGCGGCGGCCGCGGTGCTGCCGTTGGCATCGGCGTCCGTGCTCGTCATGGCCGTCTCCCGTGGTATCTCGGGGATTCATATACCCCCGGTGGGTATATGGTACCGAACTTCTCGGGCACCTGTGGTACCCCGTGCAGAGCATGCTGCACGATGGGCGACACTGAAGGAATGCCGGTTAGCAGTGGCTGGATGATGCGCCTAGCATCATCCCGACCGAATCCGATGCACCCCGAGGATTTCACGTGCGCTTTCGTCTGACCCCCAGGGAGACGAGCTTCTACGACATGTTCGCCGCCTCTGCGGACAACATCGTCACGGGCTCCAAGCTCCTGATGGAACTGCTCGGGGCGGACGCCTCCGCCCGGGCAGAGATCGCCGAGCGTATGCGGGCGGCGGAGCACGCGGGTGATGACGCGACCCACGCGATCTTCCACCAGCTGAACTCCTCGTTCATCACGCCGTTCGACCGCGAGGACATCTACAACCTCGCCTCGTCGCTCGACGACATCATGGACTTCATGGAGGAGGCCGTCGATCTGGTCGTCCTCTACAAGGTCGAGGAACTGCCCAAGGGCGTCGACCAGCAGATCGAGGTGCTGGCGCGGGCGGCGGAGCTGACCGCCGAGGCGATGCCGCACCTGCGGACGATGACCAACCTCACCGAGTACTGGATCGAGGTCAACCGCCTGGAGAACCAGGCCGACCAGATCCACCGCAAGCTGCTGGCGCACCTCTTCAACGGCAAGTACGACGCCATCGAGGTCCTCAAGCTCAAGCAGATCGTGGACATCCTGGAAGAGGCGGCGGATGCCTTCGAGCACGTCGCCAACACGGTCGAGACCATCGCGGTCAAGGAGTCCTGAGCGCCGCCCATGGACACCTTCGCGCTCGTCGTGACCATTGCGGTCGCGCTCGGATTCACCTACACCAACGGCTTCCACGACTCCGCCAACGCCATCGCGACCTCGGTCTCGACGCGGGCGCTGACCCCGCGGGCGGCGCTGGCGATGGCCGCGGTGATGAACCTCGCCGGTGCCTTCCTGGGCAGCGGGGTCGCCAAGACCGTCAGTGAGGGGCTGATCTCCACTCCCCACGGCAGCAAGGGGATGGGCATTCTCTTCGCCGCGCTGCTCGGCGCGGTGGTCTGGAACCTCGTCACCTGGTACTTCGGCCTGCCGTCGTCGTCCTCGCACGCCCTCTTCGGCGGCATGGTCGGTGCGGCCCTCGCCGGCGGCACCACCGTGATCTGGTCCGGGGTGATCGAGAAGGTCGTCCTGCCGATGTTCATCTCGCCCGTCATCGGCCTGGTGCTCGGCTTCCTGGTGATGGTCGTCATCCTCTGGATGTTCCGGAAGGCCAACCCGCACAAGGCCAAGCGCGGCTTCCGGATAGCCCAGACGGTGTCCGCAGCGGGCATGGCGCTCGGCCACGGACTGCAGGACGCCCAGAAGACCATGGGCATCGTGGTGATGGCCCTGGTCATCGCCGATGTCGAGGACCAGAACGCGGCCATCCCGCTGTGGGTGAAGCTGGCCTGCGCCATCACCCTCTCGCTCGGTACGTACGCGGGCGGCTGGCGCATCATGCGCACCCTGGGCCGCCGGATCATCGAGCTGGACCCGCCGCAGGGCTTCGCCGCGGAGACCACGGCCGCCTCGGTCATGTACACCGCGTCGTTCATGTTCCACGCGCCCATCTCCACCACCCATGTCATCACCTCCGCGATCATGGGTGTGGGCTCGACCAAGGGCACCCGCGCGGTGCGCTGGGGCGTCGCCAAGAACATCGTGATGGGCTGGTTCATCACCATGCCGGCCGCGGCGCTGGTCGCCGCGCTCGCGTACTGGGTCGTGGAGCTGGCCTTCGGCTGACCGTGCCGGACCGCTCGTACGGCAGCTGACGAGCACGGCAAATGGGCCCGCCCCCCGGGAAGTGGGGGCGGGCCCTTCGTCGTGCGGTGGCACCGCCATGCAGCACCGCAGGACGCTGGTGGGGGCGGCCCGGCCGCCGTGGGCCGGGCCGCGCGTGCCGCTCAGCCGAAGCGGCCGGAGATGTAGTCCTCCGTGGCCTGGACCGAGGGGTTGGAGAAGATCCGCTCGGTCTCGTCGATCTCGACCAGCTTGCCGGGCTGCCCGACGGCGGCGAGGTTGAAGAACGCCGTACGGTCCGAGACGCGCGCGGCCTGCTGCATGTTGTGCGTCACGATGACGATCGTGAAGCGCTCCTTCAGCTCGCCGATCAGGTCCTCGATGGCGAGGGTGGAGATCGGGTCGAGCGCCGAGCAGGGCTCGTCCATCAGCAGCACCTGCGGCTCGACGGCGATGGCGCGGGCGATGCACAGCCGCTGCTGCTGGCCGCCGGAGAGGCCGGAGCCGGGCTTGTTCAGCCGGTCCTTGACCTCGTTCCAGAGGTTGGCGCCCTTGAGGGAGCGCTCGACGATGTCCTTGAGCTCGCTCTTCTTGTACGAGCCGTTCAGCCGCAGACCGGCCGCGACGTTGTCGAAGATCGACATCGTGGGGAACGGGTTGGGGCGCTGGAAGACCATGCCGACGGTGCGGCGGACGGCGACCGGGTCGACCCCGGAGCCGTAGAGGTTCTCGTCGTCCAGCATCACCTTGCCCTCGACGCGGCCCCCGGGGGTGACCTCGTGCATCCGGTTCAGGGTGCGCAGGAACGTCGACTTGCCGCAGCCGGACGGGCCGATGAAGGCCGTCACGGAGCGCGGCTCGACGGTCATCGAGATGTCGTCGATGGCCTTGTGGCTGCCGTAGTAGGCGGAGAGGCCGCTGACGTCGATTCGCTTGGCCATGGAAATCACTGCTTCTTTCTCACGCGGCGGAGCCGCACATCGAACGGGGCGCTGGTCAGCGGCCGGATTTGGGGGCCTTCCAGCGGGCGATGCCGCGGGCCACCAGGTTGAGGATCATGACGAAGGCGATAAGGACCAGTGCCGCGGCCCAGGCGCGGTCGTACGAGGCCTCGGAACCCTGCTGCCACTGCTGGAAAACGTAGAGCGGCAGCGACTGCTGGGCATCCTCGAAGGGGTTGTTGTTGATGGTCTTGGCGCCCCACACCAGGAGCAGCACGGGCGCCGTCTCCCCGGTGATACGGGCGATGGCGAGCATCACGCCGGTGGTGATGCCGCCGATCGAGGTGGGCAGCACGACCTTGAGGATGGTGCGCCACTTGGGGACGCCGAGGGCCAGCGAGGCCTCGCGCAGCTCGTTCGGGACGAGCTTGAGCATCTCCTCGGTGGAGCGGACCACGACCGGCATCATCAGGATCGCCAGCGCCATCGCGCCGGCGAAGCCGGACGGGCCGAAGCCGAGGATCAGAATCCACACGGAGAGGATGAACAGGCCGGCCACGATCGACGGGATGCCGGTCATCACGTCGACGAAGAAGGTGACGGCCTTGGCGAGCCGGCCGCGGCCGTACTCGACGAGGTAGATCGCGGTGAGCAGACCGATCGGCGCGGCGATCAGGGTGGCCAGGCCGACCTGCTCCAGGGTGCCGATGATCGCGTGGTAGATACCGCCGCCGGGCAGCGCGTCCGGGGTGGTGCCCATCGAGTGCTGCAGGAAGTAGACGTCCAGGACCCTGGTGCCGCGACTGACGGTCTCCCACAGGAGGGAGGCCAGCGGGATGACGGCGGTCAGGAAGGCGATCCAGACCAGGCTGGTGGCCAGCCGGTCCTTGGCCTGCCGGGCGCCCTCGACGGCCGCCGACAGCACGAAGCCGCCGAGGACGAAGAGCGCGGCGGCGATCAGGCCCCACTGGACCGTGCTGTCCAGGCCGGCGCCCAGTCCGATGCCGCAGCCGGCGCCGGCCGCGACCAGCGCGAGGGCCGGCGGGGTCCAGCGCGGCAGCCGGGCCTGCTTGAGGGAGACCGGAAGCGGGCTGCCGCCGTTGGAGACCGCGGGGCGGTCGGTCGTGATACTCATGCGGCGGCTCCCGAGTACTCCTTGCGACGGGCGATGATCAGGCGGGCCGCGCCGTTGACGAGCAGCGTGATCACGAAGAGGACGAGACCGGAGGCGATCAGGGCGTCCTGGCCGAACTGGTCGGCCTCGCTGAACTTGCTGGCGATGTTCTGGGCGAAGGTGCCGCCGCCCGGGTCCAGCAGGCTGGCGTTGATGAGGAAGCTGGGCGAGAGGACCGTGGCGACGGCCATCGTCTCGCCCAGGGCGCGGCCCAGGCCCAGCATGGAGGCGCTGATGATCCCGGAGCGGCCGAAGGGGAGCACCGACGTCCGGATGACTTCCCAGCGGGTGGCGCCGAGGGCCAGCGCGGCCTCCTCGTGCATCTTCGGGACCTGGAGGAACACCTCGCGGCTGACGCTGGTCACGATCGGCAGGATCATGATCGCGAGCAGGATGCCGACGGTGAACAGCGAACGGGCCGCTCCGCCGCCGTACTCGAAGATGCCGGTCCAGCCGAGGTAGTCGTCCAGCCAGGTGTAGAGGCCGGTCAGATGCGGCACGAGGAAGAGCGCGCCCCACAGGCCGTAGATGATGCTGGGCACCGCGGCGAGCAGGTCGATGACGTAGCCGAGCGCCGAGGACAGCTTGCGCGGGGCGTAGTGCGAGATGAACAGCGCGATGCCGACCGCGACCGGGACCGCGATGGCCATCGCGACCACGGAGCTGACGACGGTGCCGAAGGCGAGCACCGCGATGCCGAACTTCGGCTCCGCCCCGCTCGCGTTCCAGTCCAGCGTGGTGAAGAAGTTGGCCGTGTCGCCGGAGAGGGCGAGCACCGAGCGGTAGGTGAGGAAGACCGCGATGGCGGCCATGATCACCAGGAGGGCGATACCGGAGCCCCGGGAGAGCCCGAGGAAGATCCGGTCACCGGGGCGGACCGCCTTGCCCGATATGGCCGAGGGGCCGTCGTGGGGTGGCGGTGGGGTGTCGAGTGTCGAGGAGGCTGTGTTCATGGGTTCTCCGGTCTGCGGAGCCGGGTGGGGCTCCTGGCGCGGCGGTGCACCGGACGGGCGGCGGCCCGAAGGGGGCCCTGGTGAAGGGGCCCCCTTTTGTGGACCGTACGGCGGTTCATGGGCCGCCGCCCGGTAGGTCAGGAGATCTTGGCGACGCTCGCGCGCACCTTGTCGGCGATCTCGGTGGGCAGCGGGGCGTAGCCGAGCTGCTTGAGGGCGCTCTGGCCGTCCTTGCTGGCGATGTAGGTCAGGAAGGACTTGGTGGCGGGCAGCGTCTCGGCCTTGTTGCCCTTGTCGCAGGCGATCTCGTACGTCACCAGGGTGATCGGGTAGGCGCCCTCGGCCTTGGTGGTGTAGTTGAGGTCCAGGGCCAGGTCATCGCCCTTGCCGACCTGCTTGGCCTCGGAGATGGCCTTGGAGGCGTTGTCGACGGTGGCCTCGACCGGCTCCTTGGCGCCGGTGTCCAGCTTGGCCGTCGCGATCTTGCCGGCCGTGGCGTACGACAGCTCGAAGTAGGAGATCGCGCCGCTGGTCTGCTTGACCTGCGAGGAGACACCGGCAGAGCCGGAGGCCGCCTGGCCGCCCTCGCCCTCCCACTTCTTCGCCGGCTCGTGCTTCCAGCCGCCGGCGGCCTTGAGGTACTTGGTGAAGTTGTCGGTGGTGCCCGAGTCGTCGGAGCGGTGGAACGGCTGGATCTTGAGGTCCGGGAGCTTCGCGCCCGGGTTCAGCTGCTTGATCGCCGGGTCGTTCCACTTCTTGATCTCCGAGTTGAAGATCTTCGACAGCGTCTTGGCGTCCAGCACCAGGTCCTCGACGCCGGGGACGTTGTAGCCGACCGCGACCGGGCCGCCGACCATCGGCAGGTCGATGGCCTTGCCGCCCTTGCAGACCTGCTTCGACTTGGTGACCTCGTCGGGCTTGAGGGCCGAGTCGGAGCCGGCGAAGGCGGTCTGGCCCTGGAGGAAGGTGGTGACACCGGCGCCGGAGCCCGTGGGCTGGTAGTTGATCTCGGTGCCCTTGCAGGCGCCCGAGTAGTTCTGCACCCAGACGTCCATGGCGTTCTTCTGCGCGGACGAGCCGGAGGCAAGCAGCTTGCCCTTGCCGTCGCACTTGATGTTGGACGGCTTGGCGGCGGCGCCACCACCGGCGCTGGTGTCGTCGGAGCCGCACGCGGACAGGGCCAGGGCACCGGAGACGGCGAGAGCGCCAACGGCGAGGGCGCGAACCCGGTTCTTGCGCTGAAGCTTCACTGTCGAGAGTTCCTTCCTGGGGCGCGCCGCTTCGTCGGCGTGCGGGATGAGGGCATTGGCGGTCGCGGTCGTGCGAGGCCAGCTAGCCGTGTCGCGCTTGCGCTGAGGGCAGGACGCGCACTCGGTACGGCTGAAATTAGGTAGATCAGGTGAAGCGGCCGATGGAGCGGAGTGAACGCAGGGTGAACCTCGGCCATCGGCTGGGTGCGGGGGGATAACTGCTCACCGACTGGTGCGAAACGGCCCGTCACCCTGTTGAATTACCAGTCGGTATGGCAGCATCCGCGCCTGAGAGAAGGCGCATCGGTGCGGAACGACCGGAGGTGGCTGGTGGGGAGCCAGGGGGCACGGCAGGGCGTTCGGGACGTACGGGGCATGCGGAGGTCACGCGGGGTGAGGGGCGGGCGGCTGGTGGCGTGCACCGCCGTCGTGCTGTGCGTCACGGGGCTGCTCGGTGGCACGGCGACGGCCGCCTACGCCGATGACCCGAAGAACCCCGCGGCCGACGCACGGCGGGCCGGGGAGGCGGCGGCCGCCGCGGACGCGGACGCCCGCCGTCTCGACGACATCCGCAAGAAGATCGAGGGCCTCTACCGCAAGGCCGAGCAGGCCACCGACGCCTACAACGCCGCCGAGGAGCAGGTCGAACTCCAGCAGAAGGAGATCGTCCGGCTCGCGCGCAGCATCGACAGCACCCAGCGCAAGCTGACCGCCCTCAAACGGCAGGCGGGCTCACTGGCCAGCGCCCAGTACCGCGGCGGCGGGCTGCCCTCCGAGGCGAAGCTGATGCTCGACGCCGACCCGGAGGGCTTTCTCGACAATGCCACCCTGGCCCGCAAGGGGCAGCTGGCCGCCAAGCGCGTGATACACCAACTCGCGCTCCTCAAGGGTGACTTGGAGCGGTATTCGGACTCCGCGACGGACCGCTGGGAGCAGCTGGAGGCGCACCGCAAGAAGAAGGAAAGCGCCCGGCGGGACATCAAGAAAAAGATCGACGAGGCAAAGCAGCTGGAATCCCGGCTGGCCGTCAAGGAAAAGGACCGGCTGAAGAAGCTGGAGGACGAGCAGGCCTTCAAGCGGCAGCAGAAGTGGCTCGACTCCGGCGTGCTGAATGACATCAGCAACAAAGCGTCGGCGGCCGGCAAGAAGGCGATTTCCTTCGCCACCGCCCAGCTCGGCAAGGATTACGTGTGGGGCGCCGAGGGGCCGGACACCTTCGACTGCTCCGGACTGACGCTGCGGGCCTGGCAGGCCGGTGGCCACACGATTCCGCGCACCTCGCAGGAGCAGTGGCGGCAGCTGCCCCGGGTCGCCCTGAAGGATATGCGGCCGGGCGATCTGATCATTTATTTCTCGGACGCCAGCCATGTCGGGATGTACCTCGGTAATGGCGCACTTGTGCACGCACCGCGCCCCGGCCGGCAGGTGACGATCACCGGCGCCGGCTCGATGCCGATCCTCGGTGTCGTACGCCCCGATCGGGCGGGCGGACGGTGATGGCGCGCATCACACGGGCGGATAACGACCGGATTGCTTGCTGTCTGAGGGTTGTCGTGGCGTAGCTGAATGCACTCAAGCGGGGTGATGTTCGTCATTCCGCATTCCGCCCTCCCCAGGTCAAATGGCTTATCGGCTCCGGCATATGACGATGGCCGATTGCCGCCGGGCATTCCATACCTCTCCATACTGACGCTATGGTCGCCTGTCAGTGCCCGGTGTACGCCTCACTCATTTGACCGACGAGCGAAGGGAGCCGGGCACGGTGGTGCGCCGGTCGGTGCCCATTGCGCCCCTCGGGGGGAGGGAAGGAAGCAGATCAATGCCCGTACCCGTACCGCACCAGCGGACGGTCGTGCTGCCGCACCAGGCAGGACCGGCGGACGACGCCTGCGCGGACACCGCGCGGGTCGCCGACGCGCCGGGCGCGGGAGACGCGGCCGCCCGGAGCACCGGTGCCGGCCAGGAGCCGGCCGAGGAGCGACTTTCGGCCGACCGCGGACCCCTGCACCAGGGCCTGACCCTGCTCCTCATCGGCGAGAACCCCAACAGCCATGTCCCCGAGATGTGGGACTGGGCCGGCCGCAAGGTGCGCCTGCGGACCGCCCGTAACCTCACCGAGGCCGAGCGGCTGCTCACCGACGACGTGCACTGCATCCTGCTCGACCTGCCCCCGGCGGAGCGCACCGCCGACCGTGACACCGGCGAGACCGGCGCGCCCGGCGACGAGCTGGGCATCCTGCGTGACGTGCTGCGCATGGCGACCTCGCACGCCGTCCTCGTCCTCACCTACGAGACGGACGCCGAGCGCGCCGCCGACGCCGTCCGCGTCGGCGCCCAGGACTACCTCTTCCGCGACGAGCTGGACGGCGCGGTCCTCAGCCGCGCGGTCCGCTACGCCGTCGAACGCAAACGCGCCGACCTCGCCCAGCGCCAGCTGACCGAGTCACGGATGCTCGCCCAGGAGAACGCCCGCCTGGAGCGCGGCCTGCTGCCCACGCCGCTGCTGGACGGCTCCGACCTCCGGTTCGCCGCCTGCTACCGCCCCGGCCGCAGCCGCGCGCTTCTCGGCGGCGACTTCTACGACACCGTCCGCACCCCGGACGGCACCGTGCACGCGATGATCGGCGATGTCTGCGGCCACGGCCCCGACGAGGCCGCCCTCGGCGTCGAGCTGCGGATCGCCTGGCGCGCGCTGACCTTCGCCGGGCTCTGCGGCGACGAGCTGCTCGCCACCCTCCAGAAGGTGCTGGAGCACGAGCGTGCCGACGACGAGATCTTCGCGACGCTGTGCACCGTCGACATCTCCGCGGACGGCCGCCGCGCCGGGCTGTGCCTGGCCGGCCACCCCGCACCGCTGCTGGCCCGGGCCGGCGAGCGCCCGGCACTGCTGCCGTACGAGTTCGGCGGCCCGGCGCTCGGCCTGCTCCCACACGCCCGCTGGCCGCGCCGGCAGGTCGAGCTGGGCGGCTCCTGGAGCCTGATGATGTACACCGACGGCCTGATCGAGGGCCGCATCGGACAGGGCAACCAGCGCCTCGGCCAGGAAGGCATGACCGAGCTGGTCAGCCGGCAGATGGCGGCGGGTCTCAGCGGGGAGGAACTGCTGGACGCGTCGGTCAGGGAGGTCCGCGATCTGAACGGCGGCGAGCTGACGGACGACGTCGCCGTGCTGCTGCTGGACCGGCGGTAACGGAGCCCGCGGGTCCTCCGGGGCGGGAGCCCGGTGCGGGTCAGCGCCCGCCGTTGTAGGGCCCGTACGGCCCGTCCGAGCTGGAGCCGCCGCGGCGCGGGCCGCGGCCGCCACCGGTGACCTCGCGGAGCGCGGGCCGGACGTCAACGGTGTAGACGATCACCGCGATCATGCCGATGACCGGCAGGAACGACATGATCGGCAGAATGAACAGCAGCGCCGTGGCCAGGGCGAGGAAGATCAGCCACATGCCCTTGGTCTGCTTGCTCGCGGCACGGTAGGCGTCCTCACGCCGCACCGCCGCATCGATCAGCATCACCGCGGCATAGACGCCCAGGGCGAGCTGCACCCAGCTCAGAAAGCTCTGGAACCCGTAAATCAGCACGCCTTGCACCGCCCGTTCGCCCGTTGTGTCGTCTCGGTCTCTGCCGCGGCCGTCAGCCGCCCGTGCGGCCCCACCGTACCCGGACAACGGGCCGGGCACCTGAAGTGTGCCCGGCCCGTGCGGTGAATCGGCGCCCCTGGCGCCCTGTGAGCGAGCTCACAGCCCGCTACCTCCTGCGTTCCGCGGTCACTTGGCGGACGGCGGGGTGCTCTTCTTCGCCGGGGCCGGCGCCGGCTTGCGCTGCGCCACCGGCTTCTTCGGCGCGGCCGGCTTGGGCTGCGTCGACGGGGTGGCCTTGGTCTCCGCCTTGGTCCCGTTGGCGGCCTGGGTCTTCGCGCCGCTCTTGGCGGCCGGCTTCTGTGCCGGCTTCTGGGCGGGCTTCCGCACCGGCTCCGGCTCGATCGCCACCGCGAGGTCCTCGACCTGGTCGGCGGCCTCGCCACGCCAGGTCGCCACGGCGCCCCGGCCGCGCTCGGCCAGCTCCTCGTAGCCCTCACGGGCCCGGACGACGGCCTCGGCGGCCCGGCCCACGCCCTGCAGCGCCAGCTCCTGGGCCTGGTCACGGACCTTCTTGATGTCGCCGTCCAGCGACCCCAGCAGCTCGGAGAGCTTCTCCTGCGCGTCCTTGGCCTGCTTGCTGACCAGGGCCTGCACGTCCTTGGGGTCGGTGCTGCGGACGGAGTCGAAGCGCTTGGGCGCCTCGCTCCGGATCTTCTCGACGAACTGCGGGACCTCGCCGAGCTTCTCGGCAGCCAGGTCGACGGTGCCGGCCAGGGCGTACAGCGGGGTCGCGTCGGTCAGGGCCTTGCGGAGGTCATCGGTGTTGATGGCCATGACGTTGTTCCTCCTGGAAACGAAATCGGTTGCTCAGGTGGCGTGCGGGCCGCCGTCGGCCTCTGTCTCTAGGGAGTCCGTGCCGCGCCCGTCCTCATGTCCGCTCGCAGCGGCGTCCTTGCCGCCGTTCCCGAGCCCGTTCTCCTTGCGGAAGGACTCGTAGATCTGCAGCAGGACCTGCTTCTGCCGCTCGTTCAGCGCCGGGTCGGTGAGTATCGCGGTCTGCACCTCGACCCCGTCCAGACCCTGCCGCTCGTCCAGAATCCCGGCCTGGACATACAGCGTCTCCGCGGATATCCGCAGCGCCTTGGCGAGCTGCTGCAGGATCTCCGCGCTCGGCTTGCGCAAGCCGCGCTCGATCTGGCTGAGGTACGGGTTGGACACCCCGGCGGCATCCGCGAGCTGCCGGAGGCTCAGCTGCGCGGTGCGCCGCTGCTCCCGCAGGAACTCGCCGAGATTGCCGACGTTGAGTGATGCCATGCCCCGATGGTGCCTCGGAGTGCTAACTATTGCAAGCAAGCGCTAGCAATAGTGCTCCGGCCGGGTGGGGCGAGGCCGCTCACCCTGGCGGAAAAGCACCGGGCTCACCCCTGGCGCGGGGAACCCTGAAGCATGCGCCCGGACGACTGGTACCTCACCGAAGACCCCGACGACTTCCTCGCCCGCGCCGGAGACTTCCTGCGCTCGCGCCCCGCCCTGCACACCATGCCGCTGACGGTGCTCGAGAAGCTGCGCACAGACGGGGCGGAAGCGTACGGCCCCGGAGCCACCGTCCTCGGCCGGCTGGAGCGGGCGGGCACGGTCCACGCCACCTTCCACCACCTCCCGTCCCGCGGCCTGAGCGTCACCGCGCTCACCCCCGAGCACGCCGACACCCTCGCCGCCCACCTGGCCGCCCTCGGACACGTCCTCCCCTACGTCAGCGCGGACCACGACACCGCCACGGCCTTCGCCGAGGCCTGGCGGCGCCACACCGGGGCGGAGCCGGCGCTCAGCAAGCGGATTCGTCTGTACCGCCTCGGCACGCTCACCCCGCAGGAGCCGGCCCCGGAGGGCCGGGGCCGCGTCGCGGGCGGGCCGGACCACGAGCACGTCGTGCGCTGGTGCGGCGAGTTCACCGACACCGTCGGAGAGGTCCCCGCCGTGGACGCCGGCTCCTGGGCCGGCTCCCGCTTCGCCGACAAGCACTTCACGTTCTGGGAGACCCCGGACGGCACTCCCGTCTCCATGGCGGCCGTGACCTCGATGATCGCCGGCATGGTCCGGGTGGACCCCGTCTACACCCCGGCGCGCCTCCGGGGGCGCGGCTACGCGGGCGCCGTGACGGTCGAGGTGAGCCGGGCCGCGCTGGCCGCGGGCGCCAAGGACGTCGTGCTGTTCGCCGACCCCGCCAACGCCACCAGCAACGCCCTCTACCGGCGCCTCGGATACGTCCCCGTCACCGACTTCGCCGTGTACGACTTCTGAGGGCGGGGGCGTCGCCCGCTTCCGTGGCCCCACAAGGCCCACCGCGCGCCGCCGCTTCGGGAGGAGAGGGCCGTCCGTCCACAGCGGACGGCCTCAAAAAACAAAGGCAAGGAGGTCACCGACTCCTTGCCACTCTCAAGGTATAGCTCACAGGGGGCCTTGCGGCAAGGCCCCCTGCATGCCGCAGAATCGCCCGCCGAAGCAAGGACCTGCGGAAATGGGGGTTGTGATGATCGATGTGATCGTCGTCGGCGGGGGACCGACCGGCTTGATGCTCGCCGCCGAACTGCGGCTGGCCGGAGTCCAGGTGGTCGTGCTGGAGAAGCTCACCGAGCCGACCGGGGAGTCCCGCGGGCAGGGCCTGCACGCACGCAGCGTCGAGATGATGGACCAGCGCGGCCTGCTGGACCGGTTCCTCGCGGTCAGCGAGAAGTTCCAGGTCGGTGGTCTCTTCGGGGGCATCATGAAGCCGTGGCCGGAGCGGCTGGACACGGCGCACCCGTACGGTCTCGCCACCCCGCAGCCGGTCACCGAGCGGCTCCTCAACGAGCGTGCCCTCGAACTCGGTGCCGAGATCCGGCGCGGCTGCGAGGTGGCCGGACTCAGCCAGGACGAGGACGGGGTGACCGTCGAGACCACGGACGGCACGCGCTTGCGTGCGCGCTACCTGGTCGGCTGCGACGGCGGCCGCAGCACGGTGCGCAAGCGGCTCGGCGTCGCCTTCCCCGGTGAACCCGCCACGGTCGAGACGCTGCTGGGCGAGATGGAGGTGGCCGAGGACCCGGAGACCGTCGCCGCCGTCGTCGAGGAGGTCCGCAAGACCCAGCTGCGGTTCGGTGTCGCCCCCGTGAAAAACGGCGTGAGCCGCGTCATCGTGCCCGCCGCGAGGGTGTCCGAGGACCGTGCGGCCCCGACCCTCGACGAGTTCAGGCAGCAGCTGCGGGCCTACGCGGGCACCGACTTCGGTGTGCACTCGCCGCGCTGGCTCTCCCGGTTCGGTGACGCCACCCGGCAGGCCGAGCGCTACCGGGTCGGCCGGGTCCTGCTGGCCGGCGACGCGGCGCACATCCACCCGCCTACGGGCGGGCAGGGACTCAACCTCGGCATCCAGGACGCGTTCAACCTCGGCTGGAAACTGGCCGCGGAGGTCAACGGCTGGGCGCCGGACGGGCTGCTGGACAGCTACCAGACCGAACGGCACCCGGTGGGCGCCCGCGTACTGGAGAACACCCGGGCGCAGATCACGCTGCTGGGGTCCGAGCCGGGGCCGACGGCACTGCGGGGGCTGCTCACGAGGCTGATGGACTTCGAGGAGGTGAACCGGTACGTGACCGAGATGATCACCGCGGTCGGGGTCCGCTACGACCTCGGCGAAGGCCATGACCTGCTCGGCCGCCGGCTGCGGGACGTGCAGCTGAAGCGGGGGCGCCTCTACGAGCTGATGCACGGCGGCCGCGGCCTGCTGCTCGACCGCACCGGGCTGCTCTCGGTGGCGGGCTGGGAGGACCGGATCGACCACATCGTCGACGGGAGCGGGGAACTGGACGTGCCCGCGGTCCTGTTGCGCCCGGACGGCCATGTGGCGTGGGCCGGTGAGGAGCAGGAGGATCTGCTCGGCCCGCTGCGGAAGTGGTTCGGGGCGGCGGCCGGCTGAAGTAGGGGGCGGGCGAGGGGCCGGGCGAGAGGGGCGCGCCGGGGAGGTGGCATGGGCGCCGGGGTGGGGCGCTCACCAGGGACGCTCCCCACGGGCGCTCACTCCTTGAGCCAGAAGCTGACGCCGTCGAGCCAGGCGTCGAGCAGCGGCACCTCACCGGTGATCTCGATGGCGTTGCGCCTGCTGCCGCCGCTGCCGCTGCCGCTGCCGTTGCCGCTGACGCCGTCCCGGCCGTTCCCGCTGCCCGTTCCGGCGTCGTGCGTGGAGCGGCGGCCGTAGAGGAGCAGCAGGAGTTCGGCCAGCGGGGCGCGTACCGCGACCGTGGCCGGGGCGGGCGTGCGGCTCCAGGTGAGGGTGTCGTCGCCGAGGTCGATCAGCCAGTCCGCGGCGGTCTCCGGGGCGGCGTCGGTGGCGTGGAAGTGGAGGGTGCGACCGCCGGACATCACCCCGCGCAGCCCCGGTGTGGTCGCGAAGACCTGCGGCAGGCAGGCGAAGTCCATCCACTCGTCGAGGGCGTCCACGGCGACGTCCCGGTCGACGGCGAAGCCCGGAGCGTGGCCGCCGCTCACGGTGGGAGCGCCGGTGGCGGGAGTCGGTCCGGCGGCGCCAGGCGCGTCGGAGGCGGTGCGCGCACCGCGCAATACGGCAGCATCCACCGTGAACAGCGCGTCGGCGCGGTGGATGACCGTCTCGTGCACCATACGGCGGGCCCAGAACGCCGGCGTCCCACCGGGAGCCACGGTCCACACCCGCGCGTCGGGGCCCGCCGCCCGCAGCGTGTCCGCCAGCTGCCCGGCGCCTTCGGCGAGCCAGGCGTCGAGCGCGGCGAGGTCCTGGCCCGCGGCGCCGGAGACCTCGTTGACGAGTTCCTCGGAGACCGGCCCCGCCGCCCGGGTCCGTACGATCGTCTCCGCCCAGCGATGCGCCCCGCCCAGATGCCACATCAGCTGGCCGAGGTTCCAGCCGGGGCAGGTGGGCACGGGCGTCGTCAGGTCGGCGCCCACGACGCGGGTCCTCAACAGGTCGGTCTGAGCGATGATTTCGGCACAGTGACGGGCATAGCTCAGCGAAGGCATGCCGCCACGGTAGAGCGCCGCCCGGCCGGGACCCAGCGCATTTCCCGGCCCGGCGGGGCTCGGCACGCGCCTACCGCGCCGCCGCCCTGCTCACCGCCCGTCTGCGGGCCGGGCCCCGATGATGACCGTGGCGTACAGCTCCTCGGACTCGGCCACCCTGGGGAGCAGCCCCTCGCGGGCGAAGGCTTCGACCGCCCGCTGTGCCTGCCGCTCGCTCGTCTCGACGAGCAGCTGGCCTCCTGGCGCCAGCCATCGCGGCGCGTCCGCGGTCACCCGTCGCAGCACGTCGAGCCCGTCCGCACCGCCGTCCAGCGCCACCAGCGGTTCGTACTCACGGGCCTCGGGCGGCAGCAGCCCGACCTCTTCGCTCGGTACGTAGGGAACGTTGGCCACCAGGACGTCGATACGTCCCCGGAGCCCGGTGGGCAGCGCGTCGAACAGGTCGCCCTCGTGGACCTCACCCCCGGCGGGAGTGACATTGCGGCGGGCGCAGCGCACCGCGGCGGGCTCGATGTCCGCCGCGTACAGCTCGACCGGGTCCAGGGCGGCGGCCAGTACGGCGCCCACCGCGCCCGATCCGCAGCACAGGTCGACGACGACCGGGGCCCGCCCGGTGCGGTCGGCGGCCCGGCGTCCGAGGCCGACGGCCTGGCCGACGAGGAACTCGGTACGGCGGCGCGGCACGAAGACGCCGGGATCGACGGTGACCCGCAGTCCGCAGAACTCGGCCCAGCCGACGACCTGTTCCAGGGGAAGACCGATGACGCGCCGCTCCACCATGGCGGCGAGTTCGTCCGCCGTGCGTGCGGTGGAGAGGAGCAGCTCCGCCTCGTCCTCGGCGAAGACACAGCCGGCGGCGCGCAGCGTGGAGATGACGGTGGAGCGGGAGTGCGGTGCGGCGAGGGGCGCCGCGAGGGGTGAGGAGAGAGGCGATGGGTGGGACCGCATCGGAGATGACGACATGTGAGCCTTTCGGGGCGCCGAGCGCGCTTCCCGGGTCACCTGTGCCGGACGGTCACCTGCATCGGGCGGACCGCACGGGCGTGAGCCGGGAGCACCTGCCTGGTCTGGCGGGGAATCGGTCTCACCTCCTCGGTCCGTCCACTTCTGGGGGCGCCACACTACCTGACCTGGACCTCGACGCACAGGCGGACGTGGCGCGGACGGCGGACGACTCCCCATCAATTCTCAATGGCTGGAAAGTACTTGTCAGATTGGAAAGTACTTGGCACGCTGAATGAAGGAAGTCGGGGGTAGCTCGGAAACACCCGAGCGCGACGCGCAGACCGGTAGACGCGAGTCGGGCGGCGCGGGGCGCGACTCCACGACTCCCGAAGGGGAACGGCGGCGCCGGAGGAACCGGCGCTGACGGGGCATCAGTCAGGGGGGACTGGCATGACGGAGTACGCCTCACGGGACGCGGCGGCCGCACTGGCCCGGGTGAAGGAGCTGGGCTCGACAGTGCGGAACGGCACGAAGTGGTACGTCTGGTATCAGGTGATCTTCGGGTGCGCGGCCGCGGTCATGGTGCTGTGCATCGGCCTGCTGGGCCGGCCTCACGGGGTGGCGATCGGCACCGGCGCCTGGGTCGCCGTCGTCGTGGCACTGTCGGTCTACGCTTCCCGGCAGCGCGTCTCCCGGCGCGGATTCGGGCGGTGGCACGCCGGTCTGATCACGGCATGGGCGGTGCTCTACCTCGCGGTGCTGCTGCCCGGCGTCTTCTGGTTCGAGGGTGCCGTGTCGTGGTGGGTGCCCGGCGCAGTGGTGGTGGCCCTTCCCGGGCTGATAGGCGGCTATGTGGAGGCGCGACGGTGACCGAACCGCGTCACGGGGCACATCCGCGTCATGAGCTGGACGAGGTGATCCACGCCCCGGTCCGCTTCTCCATCGTGGCGACCCTGGCAGCCGCCGACAAGGCCGAGTTCGCCTTCGTCCGCGACACCGTCGAGGTGAGCGACTCGGTCCTGTCCCGGCAGGTCACCACCCTGGAGAAGGCCGGCTATGTCGCCGTCACCAAGGGATACGTCGGCAAGCGCCCACGGACCTGGCTCGCCCTGACGCCCGGCGGCCGCACCGCCTTCGCCGCACACTGCCAGGCGCTACGGGCCATAGCGGGGGAGGCGGCTGACGGCCGCTGACGGCGGTCGACGGCGACTGGCTGCGGCTGACGGCAGTCGACGGCAGGGGACGGCGGGTGCGGCTACTGAGGTCGGGTGCGCCGGGGCGAGCACGCCACGCGGAATACGTCGATCCCGCCGCCCCAACCCACTCCCACGGATGGCTTGTTGACTTGGAGAGCGCTCCAACTCATACCGTCCGGGACAGGGTTCCGCGACCGGCCGACCTGTGGATACCCGACTCGGGGCAGTTCAGGGCTCAGCGGTTCGCGGCCGGGACCAGAGCGCTGGGCTCAGCTTCCGGGGCCCAGATCCATCCGCCGTACGTCCGAGAGGTAGCAGCAGCCATGACCACGACGAGCAACCCGACGAACGCCCGGGCGCGGGTCCCGGCCGAGATCCCGACGCGTCGCCTCGGTGACCTGGAGGTTTCCGCGCAGGGCCTCGGCTGCATGGGTATGAGCCACGGCTACGGCGCGTCCGACGACGCGCAGTCGGCCGCGACCATCAACCATGCGCTCGACCTCGGCGTCAGCCTCCTGGACACCTCCGACTTCTACGGCGCGGGACACAACGAGGAGCTGATCGGCCGGGCCATCTCCGGCCGGCGGGACGAGGTGGTGCTGGCGACGAAGTTCGGATTCGCCAACCGACTCGGCGAGCCGACCGCGATCCGGGGCGACGCCGCCTATGTACGCGAGGCCTGCGAGGCCTCGCTGCGCCGGCTCGGCGTCGATCACATCGACCTCTACTACCAGCACCGCGTCGACCCCGAGGTGCCGATCGAGGAGACCGTCGGCGCGATGGCCGAGCTTGTCGCGGCCGGCAAGGTGCGCCACCTCGGCCTGTCCGAGGCGAGTGCGGCGACCCTCCGCCGGGCGCACGCGGTGCATCCGATCGCCGCGCTGCAGAGCGAGTGGTCGCTGTGGACCCGCGACCTGGAGGACGAGATCGCACCGGTGTGCCGTGAACTCGGCATCGGCCTGGTGCCGTTCTCCCCGCTCGGGCGCGGATTCCTGACCGGGCGCTACACCTCGGTGAAGGGCCTGCCGGAGTCCGACGTACGCCGCAGCCAGCCACGCTTCGCCGACGGCAACCTGGAGCAGAACCTGGCCATCGTGGAGAAGCTCGACGAACTCGCCGCCGAGAAGGGCGTCAGCGCCGGACAGCTCGCCCTGGCCTGGGTGCAGCACCGTGGCGCCGATGTCGTACCGATCCCCGGCACCCGGCGCCAGAAGTACCTGGAGGAGAACCTCGGCGCCCTCGCCATCGACCTGACCCCCGAGGAACTCACCGCGATCGACGCCGCCGCCCCCGTGGCCCGCATAGCCGGAACGCGCTACGACGCGGCCAACATGACGTTCGTCGAGGGGTGACGGGGCGCGGACGTCGACGGGTGACGGGCAACGAGGGGGAGGAAGGGGGGAAGCGGGCCAGGAGCCAGATCCCGGAGCCGGAAGCCGGAGCCAGACCCCGGAGCCGTCCTCACTCCGGGGGCATGACCTCGTACAGGTTGTGGGAGTCGTCGCTGAAGAAGAGGCCGCGGGCGCACAGGGGGTGGTCGGTGCGGCCGTTGTCCGGGGCGGCGGGGTCGTTGCCGTACGGGATGCCGGCGGCCTGGAGGCGGGCGAGGATGCCGTCGAACGTCTCGGGGTCGACGTCGAAGGCGAGGTGATGGCCCTCGGTGTCCGGTGCGGTCATGAAGTCGAGGGTGAGGGTCTCGTTCACCCGGACCGGCAGGAAGTGCCCCCGGCGGCCGGCGGGCGGGAGTTCCGGCAGGCCCATGACCGAGGCGAAGAAGCGGGCGGCCACGCGGTGATCGGTGGCGGGGACGATGGTGTGGTTGAGGGTCACGGCCATCAGGCGCTCCCTGGGGCGTTGAGGGTGCCGTGCAGCAGTACGGCGATGAGTTCGTCGGGTGTGAGCGGTGCGTCGGCGTCCGGCATCGGGGTCTGGAGCTGGGTGAAGAGCAGGCCCAGAAAGGCGGCGGCGACCTTCTCGGGGCTCAGGCGGAAGGCGGCCCGGTCGGGTTCGAGCAGCTCGACGACGGCGTTGCGCAGGGCGACGAGGGACTGCGCCCGGCTGTCCGGCGGAGGCGCCTCACCGTCCGGGGTGGCGTCCGGCCCGGCGCCGGGGCCGCGTGCCCGGCGGTGCCCCGAGGCGTGGAGGGCGCGGACGACGGTGCCCATACGTTCCATATGGGCGCGCAGTGCCTCGGCGGCCTGGGCCAGTCGGTCGGCGAGCGGTTCGTCCAGCGAGACCGAGGCGAGTTCGCGCAGCACATGGTCGGTGCCGACCGCCTCGGCGACGCAGGCGTCCAGCACCTCGTCCTTGTCCTTGAAGGCCCGGAAGATCGTGGCTTCCCCGATACCGGCGGCCCGGGCGATCCGGCTGGTGGTGACGGCCGCGCCGTACTCCGCCACGAGTGGCAGCGCGGCAGCCACGATCATGGCCCGCCGCTCCTCGACGCTCATGCCGGGGGCGCGCTTGCGGGAGGTGGGTGGTGTCATGCCCCCATAGTGCGGAGTGAGTACTCACTCCGCACTATGGGGGCGCGACTTTCCGCCCCGCTCCTTAGACTTCTTTCAGCGCGACAGGCTTCTTGCAGTGCGACGAGGCCGGTCCCGACGGCCGCTGTTCCCGGGCCGTCGCCCGTACGGAAGGACGGCGCGCCATGGACTGGAAGCTCGAACTGGTGCCGGTTCCGGTCACCGATGTGGAACGGGCGAAGCGCTTCTACAGCGAGCAGGTGGGCTTCGCCGTCGATCACGACATGTGCATCGGCGACGAGGCGCGCATCGTGCAGCTGACGCCGCCGGGGTCGGGCTGCTCGATCGTCATCGGCGCGGGCAGCGGCGTCACGGAGGTACCGCCCGGCTCGCTGCAGGGGCTTCAACTGGTGGTCTCCGACATCGCCGCGGCCCGCGCGCAACTGGTCGAACGGGGAGTGCCGGCCGGCCCCGTGCAGCACGTCGAGGACGGCACGATGGCCGACGGCCCCGGCGGGGCATGGAACTCGTTCGTCTACTTCACCGACCCCGACGGCAACGGCTGGGCGCTCCAGGAGCGACCCTCGGCGGGCTGAGGCGACGGACGGGCGCTTTCTGGGCGGCGGGCTGAGGTGGGTTGAGGCGACGGGTGCTTGCGGCGGTGGGTTGAGCCGGCTGGCCGAGTCGGCAGGTTGAGACAAGGAGTTGCGTCGGCGAGCGGGTGGCGGGCTCGAACGGGCCGGGCGGACACTCGGCGGAGTCGGATCGCGCGGTGGGCGGGATCGCTGCAACGCTTCGCGCCACGCCCTGGCTGGGACTGGCGGACTCGGCGGACCGGGTGGAGTCGGCGGACCGGGTGGAGTCGGCGGGCGTGGGTGGGCTCACGCGATCTGCCGGCACCTCCTTGTCCGCGGCTCCTACGATCGGCGCATGACGACGGTTCAGGAAGACTTTCTGCGGACCTTTCATGCCGCCCACCCCTCGGTGACCGCACGGGCGATGGCTCACGGGCGGGCCGCCGACGGCCGTTCCAGTTACGAGCTGCTGCGGGACCGGGTGTCGGCGTGCGACCGGGTGTTGGACCTCGGCTGCGGCGACGGGTTGTTGCTGGAACTTCTCGCCGGGCGGGCAGCGGGCGCGCCCTCGGTGCTCGCCGGAGTCGACCTTTCCGTCGAGGAGTTGGCGTTGGCCCGTCGTCGTCCGGGCGTGGGCCGGGCAGCGCTCCTGGCCGGCCGGGCGCAGCAACTTCCCTTCACCAACGCCCGGTTCGACGGCTGCGTATCCCATATGGCGCTGATGCTGATGAGCGAGGCGGAACGGGTCGCGACGGAGTTGGCGCGGGTGCTGGAGCCGGGGGGCACGCTGGCCGCCGTGCTGGGGGCCGGTGCGGCGGGTGGCGGGGCGGTCGAGCGGTTTCTGCAACTGGCGCGCCCGCTGTTCGAGGCGGCGCCCGAGGCGCAACGGATTCCGCCGCTCGGGGACCGTCGGCTGCGGACCCGCGAGGGCTTCGACGCGGTCTTCGGCCCGGCCGGATTCGGCCCGGCGGAGTGGGAGACCGTACGGATCGACCTGACCTGCCCGCCGGAAAGGGTCTGGCAGACGGCGGGCACGTACTACGACGTCGGGCCGCTCGACGCCGTGGTCAGGGCGGATCTGCGGGCCCGCTTCGAAGCGGAGTTGGCGGGGATGGCGCTGCCGGACGGGAGCATTCCGTGCGGGATGAACGTGCATGTCGTGACGGCGGTGCGGCAGGGCTCCTGAGGGGCGAATTCGGGTTGCCCGGGCCCGTTCTGATGCGCTTGCATTGGAACGGCCCGCGACGCATGAACGGGGCCTGGGCCGGGCCTGGTTCAACGGGCGGGGCCGACAAAGCGGCGAAGAGCTGACGAGCGGTGAGGCGGGGCGGTATGGCGTCGATGGCGAGCGACGAGGAGCGGGTGGCGCGGGCGGAGGAGATGCTGCGGGTGTACGGGCTGTCCGAAGCGGGCTGGCGGCGGAGCCCGGGCGGGAATCTGCGGGAGGTGCTGCGGGACCTCATGCAGTGGTGCGACGCCACGCAGCACGACTTCGAGCGGGCCCTGACCGCCGCTCGCGCGGAGCGTGCGGCGGAATCCGCCGGGGCGGCCGGGGGTGCCGAAGTGGCCGGGGGCGCCGGAGATACGCGGTCCGCCGGGGATGCTCGGGCTGCCGGAGCCGCCAACTGAGTGCGGTCGCCGAGGCCGAGACCTGGGGGCAGTCGCCGAGGCCGACGGCTGGGGGAGTCACCGAGGCTGACAACCGACTGCAGCCACCGAAGTCGACTGCCGACCACAGGCGCGAAAGCCGACGGCCGACGGCCTACCGTCGCCGTCGCCGTCGCCGTCGCCGTCGCCGTCAAAGTCGGCAACTGGGTGCGCGCCCCTCGCTGACCAGGTGCTCGGCTGCGTCGAGCGGGCCCGTAAGGGGCGTGTGGCGCGTGGGTGTTCACAGGCCCTGGGCGGCCATCCACTCCGGGTCGGGGGCGATGTTCTGGAGTACCTCGATCAGGGTGCCCTCGGGGGCCCAGACGTTGAAGCGGCGCTGGCCCCACGGCTCGTCCCGCAAGGGTTCGGCGAGGGGGACGCCCTTGGCGCGCAGGGTGGCCTCCTCGGCTGCGGCGTCCGTCACGAGGAAGCCGAGCAGGGCGCCGCCGGTCTCCTGGGTGCGGAAGCCCGCGGGCATGGCCTCGTGGCCCCGCTGAACGAAGTCCAGGGTGTAGTCCGTGTGTTGGGGGTGCTGGAGGGAGGTGTACCAGCCCAGTTCCGCCAGGGGGCGGAAGCCGAAGTGGTCGGTGTAGAAGCGGGTGCTGGCGGCGACGTCGTCGGTGAGCAGGGCGGTGCCGAGTTTGGCGATGCGCATGGTGATCCTCTCCGTTGGCGACGGACGGCCCGCGCGCAACAACTCCAACTGTAGTACTTCGTGTGTAGTGGTTGCTGGGAATTTCGGGAGGAGTTTTTCGAGGGTGCCGGAGCAAGCCCGGGAATCCGGAGCAGGAGAGAGGAGATCCGCGAGATGGAGCGGGATAGAGCGAGGTGGAGCGAGGTGGACGACATGGTGCGTGACCCCGAGAGGCGGGTCGTGCTGGTGGATGCCGCGATCGAGGTGCTGGCGCGGGACGGTGCGCGCGGGCTGACGTTCCGGGCCGTCGAGGCGGTCGCGGGTGTGCCGGACGGCACCGCCTCCCGCTGCTTCGCCGACCGGGACGATCTGCTGGCCCAGGCCACCGCGCGGATACACGAGCGCATCGCGCCGGACCCGGGCGAGGTCACCGCGGTGATGGCCGTGCCGCCGAGCCGGGAACTGGTCGCCGAGCTGATGCGGTGGATCAACCGCCGGGTGGCCGAGAACCGCACCGGCTATCTGGCGATGCTGGAGCTGCGCCTGGAGGCGACCCGGCGGCCCGAACTGCGGGCGGAGCTGGCCCGGGTCATCCGGGCGACGCTCCATGACGACATCCGCTGCCACCTGGAGGGCGGGCTGCCGGGTGACCGTACCGGCGTGATGCTGATCTACCTCGCCATGACGGGGCTGACGCTGGAGCAGCTGACGCTGCCCGGGGTGGTTGTGCCGGACGAGGAGGCAGAGGGGCTGATCTCGGCACTCGTCGACCGTGCGATCGGTCCGGAAGAAGAGAAGGAGCGGGTGTCCTAGGGGGCTAGACGCCGTACGGGCGGGTCGCGCGGGCCTCGCGGAGGGTTACCGCCCACCAGGTGAGCTGGTGGAGCAGGGCGTCGGCCGCCTGTGCGGCGGGGGCCGGGTCGTGCAGTCGGCCCGTGTCGTCGAAGAGGTTGCCGGCGAGCGGGAAGCTCACCGTTTCGCGCACCGTCGTGGCGTGCAACTCGGCGAAGACCAGCCGCAGTTGCTCGACGGCGCGGAGGCCGCCGGAGATCCCGCCGTACGACACGAAGCCGACCGGCTTGGCCTGCCACTGGCGGTGCAGCAGGTCGATGGCGTGCTTGAGCGGGGCCGGGAAGGAGTGGTTGTACTCCGGGGTGATCACGGCGAACGCGTCCGCCTCGTCGACGCGCTTGGCGTAGGTCTCGAACTCCTCGCTGCCGTAGCGGAGTTCGTAGGGGCGGACGGCGTCCAGGTCGATGACGTCGACGTCGATGTGCGGGTGGCCCTCGGTCTGCCGGGTGAACCAGTTCGCGATGACGGGCGCGAACCGGCCCTCCCGGGTGCTGCTGACGATCACGGCGAGACGGTACGGGTGCTCGGACATGCGGGGCCCTTCATGGAGCGAGGCGGTGAACGGCGGGGTGCCGTTCGGGGGCCGACGCTAGGACCTCATGTTCGCTTGAGGTCAAGCCTGGTGGGCCGTGTGCCGGTGCCTCGCCCCATGGGCGGTGGGTCTGCGCCTCACCTACCGGGCCGTCTGCCGGGTCACTCCGCCCCGAACAGCTTCAGCAGCTCCGCCTTCTCGAACATCCGGGCCGTGTCGATCGCCGACGGGGTACCGGCCGTCGGGTCCGCGCCGTGGGCCACCAGGACCTTGACGACCTCGTCCTCGGCCTTGAACACCGCGCCGGCGAGCGGGGTCTGGCCGCGGTCGTTGGGGCGGTCGGCGTCGGCGCCGCGCTGCAACAGGGCCTCCACGGTGGCGGGGTGGCCGTGGTACGCCGCCAGCATCACGAGCGAGTCGCCCTTGTCGTTCGTCAGGTTGGCCGGGACGCCCGCGTCCACGTAGGCGGCGACGGTGTCGGTGTCGCCGTGCCGCGCGAGATCGAACACCTTGGCCGCGAGCTGCAACACCTCGGGGTCGTGTGCGTGCTCGATCGCCTCGGGCCCCTGCGGCTCGGAATTCGCGTCGCTCATGGTCGCCGGCCTCCTGCTGTCGTGGGTGATGCGTGCGTGCCCTGTCATCGCCACTTTATGCAGGCCATCGCGGTTGCGGCAGCGGGCGCGACAGTTGCCGTGGGCTGGGCGTCGGGGTGGGTGGGGTTTGTCGGTCGCTGTGCGGGTTGCCGGTGGGTGGGCGTCGTGCGCCTACGGGGGGGGGGTGGGTGGTGGGTCGGAGGGGACGCCCGGTAACCCGTCCTCGGCGCGGGCGGCCCTGGTCCCTGAGGTTCGGAACCCCGTTGTTCGCTCCGGGTCCTGCGGGCGGCTCACCGGGCATCCCCTCCGACCGCCGTCCGTGGGCGGCTGTCCCGCCGTACGGATCACCGTTACGGCAGACCCGTACGGCATCCCCTTGGCAGGCAGCTGGTTCGGCCCACCCCAGGATTGGGCGCGGGCGCGTGTGGGGCTGTGACGCGCGGTGTCACCGTCCGGCAGCCGGCAACGGGGGACGGTCGGAGGGGATGTACCGGGGCCCGCCCGCAGGACCGGAGCGAACACCGGGGCACTCAATCGCTCGTACCCGCGTCGCCCGCGCCGATGGGGGCACCTCCCGGCCGAAGGCTGGGGGAGGGCCCCGGTGCGTCCCCTCCGACCCCCGCGGCAACCACAAGCCCCGTACGGCGCAAGCCCCGCAGGGCCCGCACCAAACCCCGAGGCAGCGACCAGATCGCGCCCCAAAGGGGCGCGGGGAACTGCGCGCCCAGCCCCAACCGCACCCGCAGCCGAACGAAACGCCCACAAGCCCAATCGCTCAGAACGCCGCCCGAATCTCCCCCACCCGCGCCCCGCCGCCCAGGAGCGGTGCGTCCGCGAGGCGGGTGAGGATGGGGTCGTCGAGGCCCATGAGGTGGAGGGTACGGGCGAGGACGGGACCGAGGGTGCGGGTGGCGCCGTCGTCGATCTTGAAGGCGAGGGCACGGCCGTCGGGGAGGGCCACGGCCTGGACGGCCTCGGCGCCCATCTTGGAGAGGGTGCCGGGGAGGGCCCGCATCAGCCAGGTGTCGGGGCGGCGGGTACCGGCGACGTACTCCGGGTGGGCCCGCATCGCATCGGCGACCCGTCGCTCGGGGCTGCCGGGCTCGGCCAGGACGAAGTGCCGGAAGGCGCGGGCCAGACCGGTCAGCGACAGCGACAGCAGGGGCGCCCCGCAACCGTCCGTGCCGACATGGGCGACGTCCTCGCCACTCGCGGAGCGCACGCCGTCGGCCACCAGCTGCTGGAGTGGATGGGCCTCGGAGAGGTACGTGTCGAGCGGCCAGCCGTTCCGCGCCGAGGCGGCCAGCATCGCGGCGTGCTTGCCCGAGCAGTTCATGGTGAGGCGGTCGCGGACGTGGCCCGAGGCGAGGTAGGTCTCCGCCTCCTCGGGGTCCAGCGGCAGGTCGGCGGGCGTCTGGAGCTGGTCGGCGGTCAGGCCGTGCTCGGCCAGCATGGTCCGTACGAGGTCGAGGTGGAACGGCTCGCCGGAGTGGCTCGCGGCGGCCAGCGCCAGCCGCTCGCCGGAGAGGTCCAGGCCCGCCCGCAGCACCGCCGCGGCCTGCATCGGCTTGTTCGTGGAGCGGGGGAAGACGGGGGCGGTGACCTCGCCGAGCGTCCAGTCCACGCTGCCGTCGGCGGCGAGCACCACGAGGGAGCCGCGGTGCCGGCCCTCGACGAAGCCGGAGCGGACGACCTCGGCGAGGACGGGGGAGACCGCGGAAGCGGGAGACGCGGGAGACACGGGGGAAAGCGCAGCCGTCGGGGAATCCGGGGACGGCGCGGATTCCGGGCTCGGCTCGGATATCGGGGTGGGCGAGGTCATCGTCGGCCTTCCGGGAGTGGCCCGTGCCCCGGAGGCTTGTGGCCCGGTCAGGACAGCAGGTCGTCTACTTGCGCTTCGCCTTCACGGTACCTGCGGGCGATTTCGGCGCTGCACTCGTCGGTCGTGCGCTGCAGCGACTGACGGCGCCGGGACACCTGCTGTTCGTAGCGGACCAGCCGGCCCATCCCGTCGTGCAGCTCCTGGTCCGTGCGCGCGGTGAGGTCGGACAGCTCCACCTCGCCGAGCATCTCGTCGGCGAGCCGGCGGTACTCCTCGCTGTGCGGCGTACCGAGCGTCACGTGCCGGGCGGAGGAGCGGTGGCGGGACGGCAGGTCCGTCAGGATCTCCGGGAGCCGGTCCAGCAGCGGTGACTGCTCGGCGGACCGGCGGCCGATCTCGGCCCGCAGGATGTCGATCCGGCCCTGCAACAGCCGCCGCAGATAGCTGAGATCGGCCTCTTCCTGCTGGGAGTCACGCCGGAGCACCCGCAGCTCGGGCAGCCCCAGGCCGGACAGGTCGGGGATGGTGGCCGGCAGGCAGTGGTCGCGCTGCTGCGGGGGGCGGGGGTGCTGCGCCTGGCCTGCCTGGAGCATGGGGCCGTCCTCGGTGCCGGGGGGCTCGACGCGAGCCGTCACTGTGGTGGTCGTCAGGGCGCTGGGCGGTGGTGGGGTGGCGGGCGCCGGAGGTGCGGGGTCGGGTGCGGGGGTGGTCGATGTCGTCCGTCCGGTCGGTGTCGTACGGGCGGTTGGTACGGGACCGGGTGTCTGTCCGGCGCCGAGAGTGTTCATGAATCGTTCCGTCCCCTCGTCCGGTGCCGCGTCCTGGGCATGTTGTCCATGAAACGCACCACGTGCACGCATCGTGCCACTCTGGGCGGTCCTTCTGCAGGGCCATGGCACCCGAACGGCCCCCGTGGGGGTACGGCTGTCCGAAGGCGGCTGGCCGCCCGGCATGATGGCGGGTATGCGAGCTGTGGTGCAAAGGGTGGACGGTGCCCGCGTCGAGGTGGCGGGCGAGACGGTCGGGGAGATCGTCGGTGAGGGACTGTGCGTGCTGGTGGGGGTCACGCACGAGGACACCCCGGAGAAGGCGGCGCAGCTCGCCCGCAAGCTGTGGTCGGTGCGGATTCTGGAGGGGGAGAAGTCCTGCTCGGACACCGGGGCGCCGCTGCTCGTGATCAGCCAGTTCACTCTCTACGGTGACGCCCGCAAGGGCCGCCGCCCCACCTGGAACGCCGCCGCACCGGGGCCGGTCGCCGAGCCGCTGGTCGACGAGGTCGTCGCGCAGCTGCGGGCGCTGGGCGCCCAGGTGGAGACCGGCCGCTTCGGTGCGTCCATGAGGGTGTCGCTGACGAACGACGGGCCGTTCACGGTGCTGGTCGAGGTCTGAGACCGGCCCGGCGGCCAGGGCCGGACCAGGCCCCGCCCCGCGCACCAGGGGCCCGCGCCGGAGCCGCGGGCCCCTACGGCTCGACCACGACTACGGCTCGACCACGACCTCCTGCGCGGCGGCCGTGGTGCCCGCCAGCAGCGGCGCGTCCACCGGCACGTTCCGCTTGACCAGGGCGAGCGCGATCGGGCCGAGCTCGTGGTGGCGGGCCGAGGTGGTGAGGAAGCCGAGCTGCCGGCCCTCCTCGCCGTCCGCGGCGAGCCGGACGGGGGTGCCGTGCGGCGGCAGCTGGACCTCGCTGCCGTCCAGGTGCAGGAAGACCAGCCGGCGCGGCGGCTTGCCCAGGTTGTGGACCCGGGCGACGGTCTCCTGGCCGCGGTAGCAGCCCTTCTGGAGGTGGACGGCGGTGCCGATCCAGCCCAGCTCGTGCGGGATGGTGCGGTGGTCGGTCTCCAGGCCCAGCCGGGGACGGTGGGCCTCGACGCGCAGCGCCTCCAGCGCCAGCACACCGATCGCGGGGCCGTGGGAGGCGGCGAAGGACTCCAGACCGGCGCGCGGCAGGAACAGTTCGCGGCCGTGCGCGGTCTCGCGCACCACGGCCTTGTCGGGCACCTCGGCGATGGAGCCGGCCGGCAGGTGGACCACGGCGATCTCGTCGGTGCGGTCGGTGACCTCGACCCGGTAGAAGAACTTCATGCTCTCCAGGTAGGCGATCAGCGCCTCCTGGTTACCGGGCTCGGTGTGCATCCAGGTCGTCTCGCCGTCGTCGACGAGGGAGACCGCGTGCTCGACGTGGCCGTGCGCGGACAGGATCAGCGCCTCGGTGGCCTGGCCGGGCGGCAGGTCGCTGAGGTGCTGGGTGAGCAGCAGATGCAGCCAGCTCAGCCGTTCGGGGCCGGTGACGGTGACCACGCCACGGTGGGAGAGGTCGACGAAGCCGGAGCCGTCGGCGAGGGCGCGCTGCTCCCGGAAGAGGTCGCCGTAGTGCGCGGCGACGCCTTCGTCGGGGGCCTCGGCGGGGACTGCGCCGGGCAGCGAGAGCAGGGGGCTGGCGAGTGAAGGTCGCGGCATGGGCCCAGCCTACGACCCGGGGGCGACCGCCTCAGCCCTCGCCCTCGGTTGCCTTGGCACGGCAGGCCGCACAGCGCCCGAAGATCGCGAAGTGCTTCATGTCGGTCTCGAAGCCGAACTGTTCGCGCAGCATCGCCGTGAACGGCTCGGCCACCGACAGATCCGCCTCGATGACGTCCGTGCAGTCCCGGCAGACCAGGTGCATGTGGTGGTGGCGGTCGGCGAGGTGGTAGGTCGGGGCGCCGTGTCCGAGGTGGGCATGGCTGACCAGGCCCAGCTCCTCCAGGAGCTCCAGGGTCCGGTAGACCGTGGAGATGTTCACCCCGCCCGCCGTCTTGCGCACCTCGGTGAGGATGTCGTCCGGGGTGGCGTGCTCAAGGCTGTCCACAGCCTCCAGCACGAGCTGACGCTGCGGGGTCAGGCGGTATCCGCGCCTGCGGAGGTCGCTCTGCCAGTCGGTGGTCACCACATCGCCAGTGTAGAAGGGCGGGCGCCCGGGTGGTGTCCGTACGGCGCCGGATCAGCCGCCCGCCCGCACCCCGCGCAGGTAGCGGGCCAGGTCGCTGACGGCGCCGGGGTTGCGGGGGCTCTCGACGAGTTCGGCGTAGTCCATGACGTAGATCCGGTGGTGCCTGACCGCAGAGACATGGGCGAGCGGGGCGTACGACATCAGGAACTTCTTCTTCTGCGCGGCGGAGGTGTCGCCGTAGTCGTTGATGACGATCACGTCGGGGTCGCGGGCCACGACGGTCTCCCAGCCGACGGTCGTCCAGGAGTCCTTGAGGTCCCTCATCACGTGGTCGCCGCCGGCCTTGGTGATGATGTCGTGCGGTCCGGCGTACCTGCCGGAGGTGAACGGCTTGTCGCGGCCGTCGTCGTAGAGGAAGACGGAGGGCCTGTCGGCGGGTGCGGGGGCCTTGGCGGCGGCGTCGGCCACCTGCTTCCGGTACTTCCTCACCAGGGCGGCGGCGCGGTCCTCGACGCCGAAGATCTTCCCGAGCGTCGTCAGGTCGGTGTAGAGCGCGTCCAGGGGCGGCATCACCCCGCGGGCGCCGTCCCGGCCGTTGTGGCAGGACTCGGTCAGCACATAGCTGCCGATGCCGAGCTTCTTGAGGGAGGCGGGGGTGAGACCGGTGTCCTCACCGAAGCCGTAGTTCCAGCCCGCGAAGACCAGGTCGGCCCGGGCGTCGAGGGCGATCTCCCTGGTCAGCGACTTCTTGGCGAGCCAGGGGACCTTGCCGTACGCGTCCTTCCAGGGGACGTCGCCGAGGTCGCCCTTGTCGTCGGGCATGACATAGCCGGCCATCCGGTCCTCCAGGCCGAGCGCGAACATGATCTCGGTGATGCCGACGTCGTTGGTGACCACGCGGGCGGGCGGCTTGTCGTAGGTGGTGCGGACCCCGCAGTTCTCGACGGTGACGGGGGAGCGGCCGGAGCCCTTGGCGGCCTTCCGGCCGTCGTCGGACACCGTCGCGCCGCAGCCGGTCAGGGCGAGCGCGAGGGCGAGGGCGGTGAGCGGGGCGGCGGTGCGGCGCATGGGCGGGTCCTCAGGAGTCGGCGGGGAGGCGGTCGAACAGCAGCTGGACGGCGCCCGTTTCGGGATGCCGTACGCGGTGGGCGCGGACGCCGAAGACCTCGGCGAGCAGCTCCGGGGTGAGCACGTCGTGCGGCGGGCCCGCGGCGGCGATCCGGCCGTGGGCGAGGACGTACAGCTCGTCGCAGTGCAGGGCGGCCAGATTGAGGTCGTGCAGCGCGGTCAGCACCGTCAGCCCGCACTCCCGCACCAGCGTCAGCACCGCCAACTGCTGGGCGATGTCCAGGTGGTTGGTCGGCTCGTCGAGGACCAGCACCCGCGGGTCCTGGGCCAGCGCGCGGGCGATCAGCACCCGCTGTTTCTCGCCGCCGGACAGGCTGAGGAAGCCGCGCCCGGCCAGGTGGCCGGCGCCGACCCGGGCCAGCGCCCGCGCGCAGTGCCCGTCGTCCGCCGCGCTCGCCCGGCCCGAGCCGCGCTGGTGCGGCAGCCGCCCCATTGCGACGACCTCGGCCACGGTGAAGTCGAACTCGGTGCTCGCCTCCTGGGGCAGCGCGGCCAGCAGCCGGGCGCCGGTGCGCGCGTCCATGGCGTGCAGCTCCGCGCCGTCCAGCCGTACGGTCCCGGCGGCCGGGTGCAGCGCGCGGTAGACGCAGCGCAGCAGGGTCGACTTGCCGCTGCCGTTGGGGCCGACCAGGCCGGCCACCCGGCCGCTGCCGGCCCGCAGCGTGATGTCGTGGACCAGCCGCTGCCCGGCCACCTCCACGGACAGGTCCGTGACGTCCAGCCGCATCAGGCGCCGCCTCCGAAGGTGTAGCCGCGCCGCCGCATCAGCAGGACGAAGCAGGGCACGCCGATGACGGCGGTGAGCACGCCGACCGGCAGTTCGACGGGCGCCAGCAGCACCCGGGAGAGCAGGTCCACCCACACCAGCAGCACCGCGCCGAGCAGCGGGGCGACGGCCAGCACCCGGCGGTGGTCGGCGCCGACCAGCATCCGGGTCACATGCGGCACCATCAGCCCGACGAAACCGATCGCGCCGCTGACCGCGACCACCGCGCCGGTGCCGGCGGCCGCGACGACGAACAGCTCGTGGCGCAGCCGGCGGACGTCCACCCCGAGGGCGGCGGCGGTCTCGTCGCCCATGGCCAGCGCGTTGAGCCGGCCCGCGGAGAGCAGCAGATGGGCCAGCCCGGCGGCCACCGCGGCCGCGGCGATCGGCACCGAGCCCCAGCCGGCCCCGCTCAGGCTCCCGAGCAGCCACATCATCGCCGAGCGGGCCGCCTCGCCGCGGTCGGCGGTGAACACCATCAGGGTGGTGAGGGCGGAGAAGCCGTAGTACATCGCGCTGCCGGTCAGCACCAGACGCAGCGGGGTGAGCCCGTGGGCGGTGCGCGCGGCGGCGTACACCAGGGCCATGGCGAGCAGCGCGGAGACGAACGCCGCCGCCGACAGCGCCCAGACGCCGAGCGCGCCGAGCGCCCCGAAGAGGAGGACGGCGTTGGCGCCGACGGCGGCCCCGGAGGAGATGCCGAGCACGAACGGGTCGGCGAGGGCGTTGCGGACCAGGGCCTGGACGGCCACGCCGAGGGCGGCGAGCCCGGCGCCGACCACGGCCGCCAGCAGGGCCCGCGGGAAACGCAGCTCCCACACGATGGTGTAGGCGGCGACCTCGTCGGACGAGAGGGTGCCGCCGGTCAGCCCGGCACCCAGAGAGCGCAGCACCTCGGCCCAGCTCAGCCCGGCGGCGCCGAGCCCGGTCCCGCACAGCAGCGAGCCGAGCAGGACGGCCGTGAGCACGGCGAGCAGGGGCGGTACGGGCAGCCGTCCGCGGCCCGGCGGCGCGCCGGTCCCGTCGGTCGTCGGGTGCGCGCGGGTGGTCGCCACGGTCGGCCGCCTCGGGGTCGGGCCGCGTCCGTACGTACCAAGGGGCGGCCCGGGTCCGCGAGGGCCGGGCTGCGTCCCCTCGCAGTCCACGGCGAGTTGAGCGGGAAGCTGCGCGCGCCGCGGGCGATCGGGCTCGCGGAAGGGACCTTCCGCCTACCGTTGCGGGTCAGCGCCGGACTTCGACCGGCTTCCCCCGCGGGGCGCTGGTGGGGAGAGCGGGACTCTCCCCGGTGTGGTCACGGGTTGTAGGGCGTGCCGTCCGGACGGAAGAAGGAGACGCCGTCGGGCATGTCCTCGGGCAGGCTCTCCGCCCACTCCTTGAGGTCGGCGACCTTCTTCAGGTGCGCGGACATGTACGGCCGCAGCGGGACGTCCGGGGTGGACTTCTCGCCGACCCACATCAGGTCGCTGTTGACGTATCCGTAGAGCCGCTTGCCGCCGCTGTACGGGCCGGAGGCGCCGGTGCGCGCGATGGCGTCGGTGGCCAGGTCGATCTGCGGCTTCTGGTCGGCCAGCTCGCCGTACCAGACCTCCACCACGCCCTGGTCGCGGCACATCACGATCTCGACCTTGCGGTCCGCGTCGATGCGCCAGAAGCCGGTCTCGGTCTCCAGCGGGCGGACCTTCTTGCCTTCGGCGTCGAGCACCCAGCTGTGCGAGGTGTACTCGAGGAAGTCACGGCCGTCGTGGGTGAAGCTGACCTCCTGCCCGAAGTTGCACTTCTCGGTGCCGGGGAAGTCGGCGACGCCGGCGCCCTCCCAGTTGCCGAGGAGGAAGGCGAGCGGCACCAGGGCCGGGTTCAGGTCGGACGGGATCTCGATCATGAGAGCTCAGACGATCTATAGAGAGGGGGACCGACAGGGGCGCGGGCGGCGCTCCTGCGACGGGTGGTGGGCGAGGGGCTCAGCGCTGGCCCTGGTACAGCTTCTTCCAGGTCAGACCGGCGAACGCGATGACGCCGATGCCGACCAGAACCAGCAGGGTGGTGAAGAATGCCTCAAGCACGAGCGCGCCCCTTGTACGGATGAGGGTGTAACGGACCGCCTGCGAGTCTAGTCGGCGGCGGTGACTGCGGCGCTGTGAGGTCCGCCGCGCCTACTCTGGCCTCATGGCGAAGAAGCTCGTGATCAAGGTGACGGCGGGCGCGGACGCGCCCGAGCGGTGCTCGCAGGCGTTCACGGTGGCGGCGGTGGCGGTGGCCAGCGGCGTCGAGGTGTCCCTGTGGCTGACCGGGGAGTCCGTGTGGTTCGCGCTGCCGGGACGGGCGGCGGACTTCGAGCTGCCGCACGCGGCGCCGCTGCCGGAACTCATCGACGGAATCCGCGCGGGCGGTGGGGCGATCACGGTCTGCACCCAGTGCGCGGCGCGGCGGGACATCGAGCAGAAGGACCTGATCGAGGGGGCCGGGATCGCCGGTGCCCAGGTGTTCGTCAGTGAGATCATGCCGGACGACGTCCAGGCGCTGGTGTACTGAGCGCTCCCGGCGGGGGCCCGCCCGGCCTACTGCGGGTGTCTGTCGTCGCCCCGGTCGTCCAGCTCCCGCCACCAGCGGTCGGACTCCGGGTCGCCGGACTCGTCCCACCAGCGCTCACCGGGCTCGCGGCGGTTGCCGATGACGGCCGCGACCGGCGGGATGACCATGGCGACGACGCACATGCCCACCGCGACCGGGACCGACCACAGCCGCACCACGCCCCAGGCCAGGACGAACAGCAGCAGGCACACACCCATCAGCACGAAGTACCGGCGATGACGGCGCTGTGCGGGCGAACGGCGGTGCGCGTCCATGTCTCCACGGTAAGTCCGCGCGGGGCGGGACAGAAGCCGGGGAGCGGCCCCGGCCGCGCACGGCACGGAGGGCCGCACCCCAGCCAAGGCGTCCAAACCCCTGGGGTGCGGCCCTCCGGCCGTAGGAGGGGCGGCGGCGGTCCGGGTGCCCCGGGAGCGCCGCCACTCCTGCCGCCGTCAGACGGCGATGGCAACCTCCGCCAGGCCGCCCTGCTGGGCGACGACGGTGCGGTCGGCGGTGCCGCCCGGGACGAGGGCGCGCAGCGTCCAGGTGCCCTCGGCCGCGTAGAAGCGGAACTGTCCGGTCGCGGAGGTGGGAACCTCGGCGGTGAACTCGCCGGTGCTGTCCAGGAGTCGGACGTAACCGGTGACGGGCTCGCCGTCGCGGGTCACGCTGCCCTGGATCGTGGTCTCACCGGGCTTGATGGTCGAGGCGTCCGGGCCGCCTGCCTGTGCTCCACACATGGGGGTACTTCCTTGAGGGGTCGGGGGAGAGAAGCGTGCTTGCTTACTTGGCGGCGCCGAGCTCGATCGGGACACCGACGAGCGAGCCGTACTCGGTCCAGGAGCCGTCGTAGTTCTTGACGTTGGTCTGGCCGAGCAGCTCGTGCAGCACGAACCAGGTGAGCGCGGAGCGCTCGCCGATGCGGCAGTAGGCGATGGTGTCCTTGGCCAGGTCGACGGACTCACCCTCGTAGAGGGCCTTGAGCTCGTCGTCCGACTTGAAGGTGCCGTCGTCGTTGGCGTTCTTCGACCACGGGATGTTGCGGGCGCTGGGCACGTGGCCGGGGCGCTGCGACTGCTCCTGCGGGAGGTGCGCCGGGGCGAGCAGCTTGCCGCTGAACTCGTCGGGGGAGCGCACGTCGACCAGGTTGAGGTTGTCGATCGCGGCGACGACGTCGTCCCGGAAGGCGCGGATCGCGGTGTTCTGGGCCTTGGCCTTGTAGTCGGTGGCCGGGCGCTGGGGAACCTCGGAGCCGTCGACCAGGTCGCGGGAGTCCAGCTCCCACTTCTTGCGGCCGCCGTCGAGGAGCTTGACGCTGCCGTGGCCGTAGAGCTTGAAGTACCAGTAGGCGTAGGAGGCGAACCAGTTGTTGTTGCCGCCGTAGAGGACGACGGTGTCGTCGTTGCCGATGCCCTTGGCGGAGAGCAGCTTCTCGAAGCCGGCCTGGTCGACGAAGTCACGGCGGACCGGGTCCTGGAGGTCCTGCTTCCAGTCGATCCGGACGGCGTTCTTGATGTGGTTCTTGTCGTAGGCCGAGGTGTCCTCGTCAACCTCGACGAGAACCACCTTCGGGTCCTCCAGGTGGGCCTCGACCCAGTCGGCGTCTACGAGGACGTCGCTACGGCTCATGATTCTTCTCCTCCGGGGCAGTTACGGGGGGCAGTGGCAGAGTTGCACGCGGGTATGCCGGGTGCGCGCCGTGGAGTTCCGGGCGGCCCGTGTCGTGGGTACGGGGCCGGCATGGCGCTGTGGGGACATACGGAACGGCCAGGGGGCCGGCCGGGCACGGGACACCCCCAGGGGCTGGGGTGCGGAAGGCCCGTCAGGCAGGGCGACAGAGCATGGCGGCGACGCGGCACAGGTCTACTGCCCGCCGCTTCGTCAGGACCGCCCGTCCCCGCGGACGGAGACCGCTCAATGAGCTCTGCATGGCTCCGATCGTAGGGACGCGGAGCGGGGCGTGTCACCGGCGTGTCGCATGGTGAGACGCGTTTGTCCGTAAAGTGGGACGGGAGGGCGCGCGGCGCGCTGCCGTACGGGCTCCGGGCGCCCGTACGCCCGTGGGGGGTCTGGCGTACGGACCGGGCCGTCTCAGGAAATGGACGGCGGGTGGATGCGGCGGCGGACCGGTGGGGCGGCCCGCCGTGCGTGTCCGGTCAGCCGGGGAGCTTGACGTCCCTGCCGGAGGCGGAGATCGACAGGCCCTCGTTCATCAGCACGACCTTGTCCAGTTTCAGGTTGCCGGGCAGCTGGTCCAGCTTCCAGTCGTGGTCGGTCTGGGCCCGCACCTTGCTCTCACAGCCCGGCAGGACCTTGCACATCGTGGGCAGCCCGTCGGCCCGCAGCCGGACGGTGGTGCCGCCCACGATGCTGATGGAGCCGGTCACCTCCAGCGAGCTGAGCAGCGGGACCTTCGGCGCGATCTTGACCTGGCTGCGGCCGTTCTTCTCCCCGCCGTAGCTGATCTTGACGCCGCCGCCCGCCGCCTTCGTCAGGTCGGCATAGGTGATCCGGGCGTTGCCGGTGGCCGAGGCGGCGCTCTCGATGGAGGTGTAGTCGCTGGTCAGCCCGACGTCGTAGAAGTGCGCCGACAGCTGGTCGATGCGCAGCGTGCGCCCCTCGGCACGGGCTTCGAGGCCCCCGAGGTCGGCGTCCACCTCCTGGAGGCTGCGGCCCGCGACCTGGGTCAGGAACGGAAAGCCCTTGATGGCGACGGTCGGGGTCCTGTCCAGCCCCTGGCTGGCCCGGATCTTCTCCGCGGCCTTGTCCTCGGCCAGCCCCACGGCCACCCGGTCGGCCGCCACGAACAGTCCCCCGAGTATGACCACGAGGACCACCAGCACACGTAGTGCACGCATCGAACCACTTCCCCCACACTGGGCCGGATTACGGCCGACTCGTCCCGGCAGGCCCCCTGCCTGCGTTCCGGGGGAGCCTAGACGACGGCCTCGGGCAAACGGGAGCGGCGGCGGCCGGAACGCACAGGGTGCGCCACCGGCCGCCGCCGCTCCGTCCGGCCGTCGTACGGCCCCGGCGGGCGCTACCCCAGCGTCCGCCCCAGGACGTACACCGCGGGCGCGGCCAGGGCCAGCGGCAGGGCCACCCCGGCCGTCATGTGCACGAAGCGGGACGGGTAGTCGTAGCTGGCCACCCGCAGGCCGATCAGCGCGCAGCCGCCGGCCGCCAGCCCCAGCAGGGCTCCGGCGGCGCCCAGGCCGGTCAGCTGCCCGGCCCCGATGCCGGCGCCCGCCGCGGCCACCAGCGCGATACCGACCGAGGCGACGGGCGGCAGCGGCAGCGCACGGGCCAGCGTGGCCACCGCGACCGCGGCGGCGCCGACCACCACCGCGTGCGGGCTCGCCGCGAGCTGCCCGGCGGCCAGCACCGCGAGCGCGGACGAGGTCAGGCCCGCGGTCAGCGCGTACATCCGCTCGTCGGCGCTGCTGCGGTTGCGCAGCTGGAGGACGAGGACCAGCAGACACCACACCCCGAGGGTGCCGATGCCGACCAGCGGCGCGCTCGCGCGGTCGGTGGCCAGCAGCGCGACATCGGTGGTCAGGCCGCCCAGGAAGGCCAGCGCGATGCCCTGGCGGGCCGGCCACATGCCGTTGAGCCGGAACCAGCCGGCGGCGGTGACGGCCTGGAGCAGCGCCACCGGCACGGCGAGCACCGGACGGGCCAGCGGCGCGGTCAGCGCGAGCAGCAGGGCCAGTCCGGCGGTCAGCGCGGCCGGCTGGATGCCGGGCGGGATGATCGGTGAGCGGCCCTCGGCGCGGGCGCGCTGGTTGGCCGCGAGCGGGGCGCTGGAGACCACCGCGGCGGCCGGTGCGGGCGCGGCGGGCGCCGGGCGGGACTGCTGCGGGTGCCGGCGGGCGGGCGGCTCGTCGGCCGGTGCCGCGGTCTGGTGCTGGGTGGGCAGCGGCGCGGGCTCGGCGTGCGGACCGCGGTAGCCGTCCTGGCCGGGCTGGGGCTGCTGTGGCTGCTGGGACGGCCGGGCGTGCTGCGGCTGCCCGTGCCGGGGCTGCCGGCCGTACGCCTCGTACCCGTACGGGTCCTGCGCGGGCCGGCCGTAGGGGCCGGGGCCCGGCTGCGGCGCGGGCTGCTGCTGCCCGTAGGGGGCTTGGGGCGGCTGCCCGCCGTACGGCGGCTGCCGGTCGTACGGCGGGTGCGCCGCAGCCGGCGGTGCCTGCTGCGGGTACGGGGCCGGCCGGCCGTACGGGTCCTGCTGCCCGTAGGGGTCGTGCTGGGCGTACGGGTCCTGCGGCGCGTACGGACCGTAGGGCTCCTGCGGTGCGTACGGGTCGTGCGGGTCGTGGGAAGGGCGGTGCTGCGGCTGGTGGTCGCTCATGGTCGTCGGCTCATCCTCCCGCGAACGGCGGCAGGACCTCGACGGTGCCGCCGTTCGCCAGCGACACCGCCCCGTGGTCACGGGTGCCGACCGGATCGCCGTCCACCAGGAATGAGCAGCGCAGCAGCACGCGCGCGAACTCGGGGTTCGCGGCATGCGCCGCACGCGCCGCGTCGAGCGCCTCGGCGAGCGTCGCCGCCGTATAGGGCTCCTCTGCCGTGCCGGCGGCGGCCTTGGCCGCGGCCCAGTAGCGCACGGTGCCAGTTGTTGTCACGGCGGCCTCTTCGTCGTGTCGGTCGGGGGGCTTCCGTGGTGGCGGTCGCCCCGTCGTTGCCGCCTCCATGATGGCGTACGCGGCGGCCCGTCCGGTGCCGGGCACGTTCCGGTAAAGGCTCGGGCACCGGACGGCGGCGAACACGGAAACTCGATTGCCGGGGGCAAGTGTTCGCCTAGGCTCACGATGTGTTGGTCCGACTCGCGCGGGCGCATCTGCGGCCCCACAGGCGCTCGATATCCCTGATCGTGCTGCTCCAGCTGATCCAGACCCTGGCCACCCTCTACCTGCCCACCCTCAACGCCGACATCATCGACAACGGTGTCGTGAAGGGGGACACGGGCTACATCCTGCGCATCGGCGGCTTCATGGCCGCCGTCACCCTGCTGCAGATCGTCTGCGCCGTCGGAGCCGTCTACTTCGGCGCCCGGACGGCCATGGCGCTCGGCCGGGACATCCGCGCCGCCGTCTTCGACCGGGTGCAGTCCTTCTCCGCCCGCGAGATGGCCACCTTCGGCGCGCCGTCGCTGATCACCCGGACCACCAACGACGTCCAGCAGGTCCAGATGCTGGTGCTGATGACGTTCACGATGATGGTCTCGGCGCCGATCATGTGCATCGGCGGCGTGATCATGGCGCTGAACCAGGACGTGCCGCTGTCGGGCCTGCTGCTGGTCATCGTCCCGGTCCTCGGGATACTCGTCTCACTGGTCGTGCGCCGGATGCGTCCGCTGTTCCGCGGGGTGCAGGAGCGCATCGACACCGTCAACCGCGTGCTGCGCGAGCAGATCACCGGTATCCGCGTCATCCGCGCCTTCGTCCGCGACCGGCACGAGCGCGAGCGGTTCGCCGGGGCCAACACCGGTCTGTACGAGATGTCGCTGCGCGTCGGCCGGCTGATGTCGATGATGTTCCCGCTGGTCATGCTGATCGTGAACCTCTCCAGCGTGGCCGTCGTCTGGTTCGGCGGACTGCGCATCGACAGCGGCTCCATGCAGATCGGCGCACTGACCGCGTTCCTCAGCTACCTCATGTACATCCTGATGTCGATCATGATGGCGACGTTCATGGTGATGATGCTGCCGCGCGCCGAGGTCTGCGCCGAGCGCATCCAGGAGGTGCTGGCGACCGAGTCCGGCGTCACCCCGCCCGAGCACCCCGTCACCGGACTCCGCCGCCACGGCGAACTGGAGCTGCGCGGCGTCGAGTTCCGCTTCCCCGGCGCCGAGCAGCCGGTCCTCAGGGACATCTCGCTGGTCGCCCGCCCCGGCGAGACCACCGCCGTCATCGGCTCGACCGGCAGCGGCAAGTCCACCCTCCTCGGGCTCGTCCCCCGCCTCTTCGACGCGACCGGCGGCACGGTCCTGGTCGGCGGCGAGGACGTCCGCACCCTCGACCAGGAGACGCTCGCCGAGGCCATCGGCCTGGTCCCGCAGAAGCCCTACCTCTTCTCCGGCACCGTCGCGAGCAACCTGCGCTACGGCAACCCGGAGGCCACCGACGACGAGCTGTGGCACGCCCTGGAGACCGCCCAGGCGCGGGAGTTCGTCGAGCGGATGGAAGGCGGCCTGGACGCGCCCGTCGCGCAGGGCGGCAGCAACGTCTCCGGCGGCCAGCGCCAGCGGCTGGCCATCGCCCGCGCCCTGGTCCGCCGCCCCGGGATCTACCTCTTCGACGACTCCTTCTCCGCCCTGGACTACGCGACGGACGCCGCGCTGCGCGCCGCCCTCGCCCGCGAGACCGGCCGGGCCACCGTCGTGATCGTCGCCCAGCGGGTCGCCACGATCCGCGGCGCCGACCGGATCGTCGTCCTGGACGAGGGCCGGGTCGTCGGCACCGGCACCCACACCGAGCTGATGGCCGGCAACGAGACCTACCGGGAGATCGTGCTCTCCCAGCTCACCGAGCAGGAGGCGGCATGACCACCGCGGACAAGGGCGCGGCCCCCGGGGCCGGGACCCCGGCGGCCACCGGCGCGGCGCCGCCGGCCGCCACCCGGCGGGGCCCGGCCCCGGCGGTCGGCCCCGCCCGGATGATGGGCGGCCAGCCCACCGAGAAGTCGATGGACTTCAAGGGTTCCGGCACCCGGCTGCTGGCCCAGATGCGGCCGGAGCGCGGCATCCTGACCGTCGCGCTGGCCCTGGGCGCGCTGAGCGTGACACTGAGCGTCACGGGCCCCAAGGTCCTCGGCCACGCCACCGACCTGATCATGTCCGGCGTCATCGGCCGGCAGCTGCCCGACGGCCTCACCAGGGCCCAGGCCGCCGGCCGGCTCCGTGCCCACGGCCAGGACGGGCTCGCCGACATGATCGGCACGATGCCGGTCGTCCCCGGCCACGGCATCGACTTCGGCGCCGTAGGCCAGGTCCTGCTCTGGGTCACCCTGATCTACGCGGGCGCCTCGCTGTTCGGCTTCGTCCAGGCCCGGATCGCCACCCGCGTCGTCCAGCGGATGGTCTTCCGCCTGCGCGAACAGGTCGAGGAGAAGCTGGCCCGGCTGCCGCTGAGCTACTTCGACAAGCAGCAGCGCGGCGAGGTGCTCTCCCGGGCCACCAACGACATCGACAACATCCAGCAGACGCTCCAGCAGACCCTCAGCCAGATCGTCACCTCCCTGCTGACCATCCTCGGCGTGCTCGCCATGATGTTCTGGATCTCGTGGCTGCTGGCGCTGGTCGCCCTGGTCACGGTCCCGGTCTCGGTCGTCGTCGCCACCAGGATCGGCAAGCGCGCCCAGCCGCAGTTCGTCCAGCAGTGGAAGACCACCGGCAGGCTCAACGCGCACATCGAGGAGATGTACACCGGCCACAGCCTGGTGAAGGTCTTCGGCCGCCAGCGGGAGTCCGCCGCACTCTTCGCCGAACAGAACGAGGCCCTCTACACCGCCGGCTTCAGGGCCCAGTTCATCTCCGGCATCATCCAGCCCGCGATGATGTTCATCGGCAACCTCAACTACGTCCTGGTCGCGGTGGTCGGCGGCCTCCGCGTCGCCTCCGGCGCCCTCTCCATCGGCGACGTCCAGGCCTTCGTCCAGTACTCCCGCCAGTTCAGCCAGCCGCTCACCCAGGTCGCCTCGATGGCCAACCTCGTCCAGTCCGGTGTCGCCTCCGCCGAGCGGGTCTTCGAACTCCTCGACGCCACGGACCAGGACCCCGACCCCGCACGGCCGGCCCGCCCCGCACGCGTCGAGGGCCGGGTCGCGTTCGAGGACGTCTCCTTCCGCTACGCACCCGACCAGCCGCTCATCGAGGACCTCTCGCTGACCGTCCGCCCCGGCCAGACGGTGGCGATCGTCGGCCCCACCGGCGCCGGCAAGACCACCCTCGTCAACCTCCTGATGCGCTTCTACGAGGTACGCGGCGGCCGGATCACCCTCGACGGCGTCGACATCGCCGCCATGTCACGCGAGGAACTGCGCGCCCATATCGGCATGGTCCTCCAGGACACCTGGCTCTTCGGCGGCACCATCGCCGAGAACATCGCCTACGGGGCCCCCGCGGGCACCCCCCTGGACAAGATCGTGGCGGCCGCCCGAGCCACCCATGTCGACCGCTTCGTACGGACCCTGCCGGACGGCTACGACACCGTGCTCGACGACGAGGGCGGCAATGTCTCCGCCGGCGAGAAGCAGCTGATCACCATCGCCCGCGCGTTCCTCGCCGAGCCGGCCATCCTCGTCCTGGACGAGGCCACCAGCTCGGTCGACACCCGCACCGAGGTCCTCATCCAGCACGCGATGGCCCAACTCCGCACCGGCCGCACCAGCTTCGTCATCGCCCACCGCCTCTCCACGATCCGCGACGCGGACACCATCCTCGTCATGGAGAACGGCGCCATCGTCGAACAGGGCCCCCACGAGGCGCTGCTGGCGGCCGATGGAGCGTACGCGCGGCTGTACGCGGCGCAGTTCGCGGAACCCGCCTCTGAGACGGGGTGATTCCCCACGTTTTTGGCTGTCCCGCCGTGGGCGTTGCTCGCCGTTCGGTGCCCGCTTCGCGGTGCCCGCGCCGGTGGGGCGGTGCTTCGTTCGGGGAATGGGGGCGGCGCGCGTCAGAGGTTGTGGACCGGGGGTGGAGGCGAGGGATCAACCCGGGGCTCAACCCACGGGCTGACGCTTGGCGTGGCCGGGCCGAGCAGTGTGGCCGCCATGAACATCACCGAGTATTGCGTCAACGGGATTCTCGTCCTGCTCGTCGTGCGGCAGGTCCGGGGCGGCCGGCTGGATCTGACCAGCCTGGTGCTTCCGGTCGTCCTCGTCAGCGCCACCGCCCTGTACTACCTGCGGTCGGTGCCGACGGCCGGTAACGACCTCGTCCTTGAGCTGGTGCTGGCTGGTGCGGGGGCCGTTCTCGGGGTGCTCTGCGGGGTCACCACGCATCTCCGGCACAAGGACGACGGCGTGCATGCCAGGGCGGGGGTCGCCGCGGCGTCCTTGTGGGTGTTCGGCATGGCGTTCCGGATGGGCTTCGTCTTCGCCGCCGATCACGGCGGCGGTGACGCGATCGCCGACTTCAGCCGTGCCCACGAGATCACCTCGGCCCAGGCGTGGACGGCGGCCTTCGTCCTGATGGCGCTGGCCGAGGTGGTGGCCCGGCTGGTGGCGATCCGTTACCGCGCCTACCGGCTGGCCTCTTCCGCGGCCGTCGCCCGCCCGGCGGCGTGAACGGGCTGCCTATGCTCTCGGGCATGAGCTCAACGCCGCCCGTCGGCCCTCAGGAGGACAGTCCGGGAGTCGCGGAGGCGCGGGCGCGGGCCGCCGGTCGCGCCGCGCGTCAGCGCGTGCGGCTGCACCTGACGCTGTGGGGAGTCATGGCCCTCACCGTCGCCTCCGTTCTCCAGGGCCGGCCACACCCGGGACTGACCGGTGAGCGTCTCGTCATCAGCCTGGCGCTGGCCGGGTGCGTGGTGTCACTGGCCGTCGCGGCGTTCGCCCGCACAGCGGGGACGTCGGAGGTGGCCCTCGCGGCGGCCCCGCTGGTGCTCGGCGCCGGCGGCAACGTGCTGGCGCTCTTCCAGCCGAGCGCGACGGCGATGGTCCCGGTCTCCGCCGCGGTGGCGATGCTCTTCGCGCGCCTGCGGCCCCGGCTCGCCGTCCTGCTGGCCGCACCACTGACCGTGGCGATCGCCGCCATCAGCGCCCTGGTCAGCCCGTCCGGCTTCGCGGTCCAGACGTCGGTGGCCTGCGCGTTGCTGTGCGTGACGCTGGGCGCCGCGAAGCTCTTCGCCCGGGAGGCCCGGCTGCGGCACGACCACACCGAGCTGCTGCTCGCCGAGTTGCGGGACTCCCGGGCGGCGGAGGCGCGGGCCGCCGCCGGCGCCGAGCGCACCAGGATCGCGCGGGAACTGCACGACATCCTGGCGCAGTCGCTGTCGGCGCTCGCAGTGCAGTTGGAGGGCGCCCGCAAGCTCGCCGAGCGGGATCAGGTCGCCCCGGCCCTGCGACAGCTGATCGTGCGCAGTGGCGAACTGACTCGCGAGGGCCTCTCGGACGCCCGGCGGGCCGTCGCCGCCCTGCGCGGGGACGACGTACCCATGGTCGACCAGCTCACCGCCCTGGCCGGCCGGTGCCGCCGCGATCTCGCGCTGCCGATCACGCTGTCGGTGATCGGGCAGCCCAGGACGCTGACGCCGGAGGCGCGTCTCGCGCTCTATCGGGGAGCGCAGGAGGCCCTCACCAACACCGCCCGCTACGCCGCGGGTTCGCCCACCGCCATGGTGCTCCGCTACACACCACAGGCCACCACACTGACCATCTCGGACCAGGGCAGGCCTGCGGACGCCCACGACACCGCCCTTCCCGCGCCGTCCGCCGAGGCGTGGACGGGCGGCGGAAACGGATTGCGGGGCATGCGCGAGCGCGTCGAACGGGTCGGCGGCCGGACCCATGCCGGACCCGCGGGCCAGGGCTGGACCGTGGAGATGGAGATAACGGCATGAGCGATTCCGTGGCCCCGGTCAGGGTGCTGGTCGCTGATGACCAGCGGGTGACCCGCGAGGGCTTGATGCTGCTGGTCGGCCTGAACGCGGGCATGGAGGTCGTGGCCGGCGCCGCCGACGGCGCGGAGGCGGTGGCGCTGTCCCGGGAACACCGCCCCGATGTCGTGCTGATGGACCTGGCCATGCCCGGCACGGACGGACTCGCCGCCACCCGGACGCTGCGCGAGGAGGCTCCGGGAACCGCTGTGCTGGTGCTGACGACCTACGCGGACGACGCGTCGGTCTTTCCCGCACTGCGGGCGGGGGCGAAGGGCTATCTCACCAAGGACGCGGGCGCGGACGAGATCGAACGGGCCATCCGGGCCGTGCACGCGGGCCGGATCTGGATGGACCCGGTGGTCCAGGAACGCCTGGTCGCGGCCGTCACCGCCGTACCACCACACACCGAGACCGCTCCGGCCCTCCCCACCCCACCCCCCGACCGGTTGACCGCCCGCGAGGCAGAGGTCCTGGCACTGATCGGCCAGGGACTGTCCAACGCCGAGATCGGCGCCCGCCTCTACCTCACCCGCGCCACGGTCAAAACGCACATCAACCGCATCTTCGCCAAGACCGGCGCCCGCGACCGAGCCCAGGCCGTCCGCTACGCCCACCGCACAGGCCTGGTGACCTGAGCACCCTCCATCACGCCCCCAAGGGCCCATGCCCACCAACGATGCCCACGCCCCTCAGCGCCGCACACGACCACCGGCGCACGCCCCCACTCACCGTTTTTCCCACCCCCACCCGCCGCAGGCGCAACGGCGAGGAAGCGCAAGCATCACCCGCGCCCAAGCCCCGCGCAGCGGCAACGCCCGCCGCAGGCGCAACGCCGGGGGCACCGCGCAGCGGGCACCAGACGGCGACCAGCCACCACGGCGGGAAAGCCAAAAACGTGGGAAGCCATCCACATCGTGGAACGGCCCCGCGAAAAATTACGTGCCCTCCGCCACGTCGGCGACCGCACCCGCGAGGGCCCCGGCCGGGCCTCCGGCCAGGTGGGCCCCGCCGCGTCAAATGGGGCCTCCCGGGGGTGCGCGCCGCCCCCGGACCGGGGGCCGGGGGCGGTCAACGACCGCCCCCGATGACCACCCGAAGTGATCGGCGGAATACAAAAAGCTGCAAAAGCGCCCTCCGGTTCGGACCCGAAGTGAGCTATTCTGCTGGGCAAGAAGGATCCGGGCAGCGTAGCCCCCGGGTCCTTTTGTGCTTTCAGCCAGGTGCTTCCGGGGCTGTGAGGACCGTACGAAGCAGTGCCGCAGACTCCCCCGGCCAGGGCCGGGTGGTGCCCCCGTCGCAGGGACCGAGGAGGAACCAGACGTCATGGGCGAGCGAAGCAGGCAGGACCGCACGCAACGGAGGGCCGAGCGCCCCGAGAAACGGGCAGGTGGTCGGACGTGAGTTCGCTCCTGCTGCTGACCAACGCACTCCAGCCGTCGACGGAGGTGCTCCCGGCGCTGGGCCTGCTGCTGCACAGCGTGCGGGTGGCGCCCGCCGAGGGTCCGGCCCTGATCGACACCCCGGGGGCCGACGTCATACTGATCGACGGGCGCCGTGACCTGCCGCATGTGCGGTCGCTGTGCCAGCTGCTGCGGTCCACCGGGCCCGGCTGCCCGCTGGTCCTGGTGGTGACCGAGGGCGGGCTCGCCGCCGTCACCGCGGACTGGGGCATCGACGACGTGCTCCTGGACACCGCGGGCCCCGCCGAGGTCGAGGCGCGGCTGCGGCTGGCGATGGGCCGCCAGTCGATCACCACCGACGACAGCCCGATGGAGATCCGCAACGGTGATCTCTCGGTCGACGAGGCGACGTACAGCGCGAAGCTGAAGGGGCGGGTCCTGGACCTGACCTTCAAGGAGTTCGAGCTGCTGAAGTACCTGGCGCAGCACCCCGGCCGGGTCTTCACCCGCGCCCAGCTCCTCCAGGAGGTGTGGGGCTACGACTACTTCGGCGGTACGCGGACGGTCGACGTCCACGTCCGGCGGCTGCGGGCGAAGCTCGGGCCCGAGCACGAGTCGCTGATCGGGACGGTCCGTAACGTCGGCTACCGCTTCGTGACGCCGGAGAAGGTGGAGCGGGCGGCGGAGGCCAAGGCCAAGGAGGACGCGGCGAAGGCGGCGAAGTCCGCACCCGCCGCGGACCGTGCGCCCGGGGACGGTGACGGCTCCGGGAAGGCGGTCACCGCGGGCGTGGAATCCCGGGACGCGCGGCCTGCCCGCCGGTAGCACCACCCGCGTAGACTGCCGCGCGTGGCCAAGGTGACGCGGGATGATGTGGCAAGACTGGCGGGTACGTCCACCGCCGTTGTCAGCTACGTCATCAACAACGGACCAAGGCCGGTCGCCCCGGCCACGCGCGAGCGGGTGCTCGCCGCCATCCAGGAGCTCGGCTACCGGCCGGACCGCGTCGCCCAGGCGATGGCGTCCCGCCGTACCGATCTCATAGGCCTGATCGTGCCGGACACCCGGCAGCCGTTCTTCGCGGAGATGGCGCACGCCGTGGAGCAGGCCGCCGCCGAGCGCGGAAAGATGGTGCTGGTCGGCAACGCCAACTACCTCGACGAGCGCGAGGTGCACTATCTGCGCGCGTTCCTCGGGATGCGGGTCTCCGGGCTGATCCTGATCAGCCAGGGGCCCAGTGAGCACGCCGCCGCCGAGATCGACGCCTGGGACGCCCGGGTGGTGCTGCTGCACCGGCGGCCGGACGCCATCGACGATGTCGCGGTGATGACGGACGACGTGTGGGGCGCCCAGCTGGCGACCCGGCATCTGCTGGAGCACGGCCATCCGTACGTCGCCTTCCTCGGCGGCACGGAGGAGACCCCGAAGTCCGGCGACCCGGTCACCGACCATGTCGAGGGCTGGCGGCGGGCCATGCTGGAGTCCGGGAAGGCGACGGACGGGCGCTACTTCCAGGCGCCGTACAACCGCTATGACGCCTACCAGGTCGCGCTGAAGCTGCTGGCCGGTCCGGACCGGCCGCCGGCCATCATGTGCGCGACGGACGACCAGGCGATCGGGGTGCTGCGGGCGGCCCGTGAGCTGCGCATCGATGTGCCGGGTGAGCTGGCGGTCGCGGGCTTCGACGACGTGAAGGAAGCCGGGCTGACCGATCCGCCGCTGACCACGGTCGCCTCGGACCGCGAGGCGATGGCGCGGGCTGCGGTGGACCTGGTGCTGGACGACGGGCTGCGGGTGGTCGGCTCCCGGCGGGAGCGGCTGCGGCAGTTCCCGTCGCGGCTGGTGGTGCGGCGCTCCTGCGGCTGCGGCGGCTGAGGGGGCCCGGCAAGAGCCGCTGATCCGGGCGTCCTTATACCGGGCATACCCACTTCTGTCGGGTCTCTCAGGACGTTCTCAGGCAGCTCTCATGGAGCGGCAGCAGAGTCGTCTACATGACCCAGAGCCACCGCCGAAGCGGCGATGAGATGCCACAGGACCGGCCGTACGCGTACGGCGAGGAGCACGGCCAGGGCTACGGCCACGGCCCGGCGCAGGAGTACGGCCACGAGCCGTACGGGGGGACCGCCGGTGCCCCGGGCGCCCCGTACGCCGCCTTCGGCGAGCAGACGGTTCCGCCGCCGCCCCCGTACGCGCCCGCACCGCGGCGCCGGGCCCGGCGGCCGGTGGCGCTGATCGCGGCGGTGGCGCTCGCGTCCGGTCTCGTCGGGGGCGGCAGCGCGGCACTGATCGCCGGCGCCACCGGCACCTCGGCGCAGAACACCTCCTCCACCCCGCTCGTCAACGCGGGCAAGACCAGCGGCAGCGGGGTCTCGGGCGTGGCCAAGGCGGTCAGCCCGGCGATCGTGGAGATCAGGGCGCAGACCGCCGGCGGCGAGTCCACCGGCTCGGGCGTGGTCGTCACCAGCGACGGCGAGATCGTCACCAACAACCACGTGGTGTCCGGGGCGGACACCGTCACGGTCACCTTCAGCGACGGCAGCCGGAAGACGGCCGAGGTCGTGGGCACCGACCCGGACAAGGACCTGGCACTGGTGAAGGTGCGCGGCGCCAAGGGCCTCACGGCGGCCTCGCTCGGCGACTCCGACAAGATCACGGTCGGCGACCAGGTGGTGGCGATCGGCTCGCCCGAGGGTCTCACCGGGTCCGTGACCAGCGGCATCGTCTCCGCCCTCGGCCGGGATGTCACCGTCCCCAAGGAGGAGGGCCAGGGGCAGCAGCGCAAGCCGGGCGACCGCGGGGGCTGGCCGTTCGAGTTCGGCGGCAACGAGTACAACGGCGACACCGGCTCGTCGAAGACCTCGTACAAGGCCATACAGACCGACGCCTCGCTCAACCCCGGCAACTCCGGCGGCGCCCTGATCAACATGCAGGGGCAGATCATCGGCATCAACTCCGCGATGTACTCGCCGAGTTCGGCGTCGAGCAGCAGCGCGGGCAGCGTCGGCCTCGGCTTCGCCATCCCGATCAACACCGTCAAGGACGACCTCGACACGCTGCGCGGCGGCGGCAACGGCGGGGTCTGACCACCCGCCGGCCGCCGCGCGAGGAGACCGGGCGGCACCCTCACACATCCCCCGTGTTCGTGTAAGGGTTAAGCGCACCCCTCCGCAGCCATCCGAGGTCCGAGGTATCCACGCACATGAGCCCCGCCGAGCACGGTGACCACCCCGCCCGCATCCTGATCGTCGACGACGAGCCCGCGGTCCGGGAGGCCCTGCAGCGCTCGCTGGTCTTCGAGGGGTATGTGACCGAGCAGGCGGTCGACGGTCTCGACGCGGTCGAGAAGGTCGCGGCCTACGACCCCGAACTGATCGTGCTGGATGTCCTGATGCCCCGGATGGACGGCCTGACCGCCGCCCGCAGGCTGCGGGCGAGCGGGATGACCGTGCCGATCCTGATGCTGACCGCCCGGGACACGGTCGGCGACCGGGTCACGGGGCTGGACGCCGGCGCCGACGACTATCTCGTCAAGCCCTTCGAGCTGGACGAGCTGCTGGCCCGTATCCGTGCCCTGCTGCGCCGCAGTTCGTACGCGGCGGCCGGTGCGCCGCCCGAGGAGGGCGAGGTGCTGAGCTTCGCCGACCTGCGGATGGACCTGGCGTCCCGGGAGGTGACCCGGGGCGGCCGGAACGTCGAGCTGACCCGTACCGAGTTCACCCTGCTGGAGATGTTCCTCGCGCATCCGCGGCAGGTGCTCACCCGCGAACAGATCCTGAAGGCCGTATGGGGCTTCGACTTCGAGCCGACCTCCAACTCCCTCGACGTGTATGTGATGTATCTGCGCCGCAAGACGGAAGCGGGCGGCGAACCGCGGCTGGTGCACACCGTGCGGGGGGTCGGCTACGTCCTGCGGACGGACGGCGGGGCGGAATGAGCACGGCGACCACGTACGGGGGAGCGGCGGCGGGCGGTGCGCGCAGCCGGCTCGGCGCCTGGATGGCGCGGCTGCCGCTGCGCCAGCGGCTGACCCTGCTGACCGCGGCCGCGGTGGCGGTGGCGGTGGCGGTCTCCGCGCTGGCCTGCTGGCTGCTCGCCCGCGCCCAGCTGCGCGACGAGGTGGACAGCTCGCTGCAGAACGTCACCGTCCCCGCCGACTACCTCCAGCTGACCTACGCCAAATGCCAGCCCACCGACCCGACCGAGAGCAAGAACGCCCCGCCCTCCTACTACAACGTCCAGATCGTCCAGGTCGACGGCTCGCGCTGTATCGGGCCCAACTCCCAGCCGGTGCAGGTGCAGCGCGCGGATGTCGCGGTGGCGCAGGGCGTGGCGCGGGACACCCTGCACGACGCGGTCACCACCGGCGGCACGGACGTGCGGGTGCTGACCAAGCACATCGGCGTTCAGGGCGTGCAGTTCGCGGTGTCCATCTCGCGTCCGCTGACCGAGGTCGACAGCGCGCTGAACCGCCTCGCGCTGCTGCTGGCGGCCGTCGCGGGGCTGGGCGTCGTCGGCGCGGGCACCGCCGGTCTGGTCATCGCGCGCTCCGGCCTCAAGCCGGTGGACCGGCTGACCGACGCGGTCGAGCATGTCGCGCGCACCGAGGACCTGGCCATCCGCATCCCGGCCGAGGGCGAGGACGAGATCGCCCGGCTCTCCCGCTCCTTCAACTCCATGACCGCGGCGCTGGCCGCCTCCCGCGACCTCCAGCAGCAGCTGATCGCGGACGCGGGTCATGAGCTGCGGACGCCGCTGACCTCGCTGCGTACCAACATCGATCTGCTGGTGCGCAGTGAGCGGGCCGGCCGGCCGATCCCGCCCGCCGACAAGGAGGCGCTGCTGACCTCGGTGAAGGCGCAGATGGGGGAGCTGGCGGCGCTGATCGGCGATCTCCAGGAGCTGTCACGGCCGCCGGCGCCGGGGCAGAGCGCCGTCGCGGTGGTGGCGCTGCACGAGATCGTCGGGGCGGCGCTGGAGCGGGCCCGGCTGCGCGGCCCGTCGCTGACCATCGCGGCGGACCTCGCTCCCTGGTACGTCCGGGCCGAGCCGGCCCCGCTGGAGCGGGCGGTGGTGAACCTGCTGGACAACGCGGTGAAGTTCAGCCCGCCCGGCGGTACCGTCGAGGTGCGGCTGTCCGGCGGCGAGCTGACCGTACGCGATCACGGTCCCGGCATTCCGCAGGACGAACTGCCGCATGTCTTCGAGCGGTTCTGGCGCTCACCGTCCGCCCGCAGCCTGCCGGGCAGCGGCCTGGGGCTGTCGATCGTGGCGCGGACGGCGGAGCAGGCGGGTGGCGCGGTGCGGCTGCGGTCCGCCGACCTCGGCGGCACCGAGGCGGTGCTGACGCTGCCGGGCGCCGCGACGCCGCCGCCCGGGATGCCGGAGCCGCCGGGCGGCCAGGCGCGGTAGCGGGCCCGCCGGGCGCTCCCGGGGGCGCGGTGCCGACCCCGCCGCCATGCACAGGGGCCGCGGTGCCGGACCCGCCCCCTACGGCGTCCGTCACCGCGGCCCCAGGCCGCGAGTCCCCTGCTTCTGCGGCTACTTCTCCTTCTGCGGCTGCTTCTTCGCCGCGTCCCCGAACGGCAGCTCCGACCCCGTGATGTCGGCGCGGATGCCGTCCTCCTCCACGGAGATGTTGCGCAGCCGGACGTTCCCCGGCGTCTTGGGAAGCTGGAAGGACAGCGAGAGCTGGTCGGCGAGCTGCGGCTTGGTGAGCCCGGTCAGCGCGCCGAGGATCTTCGGGTCGATGCCGACCTTCTGCAGCAGCCACGGGTGGTCGGCCACCACGTCGACCAGGTTGACCTTCATCAGCTTCTCGATGAAGCGCGGCGAGCCGGTCAGCTGGTGCAGCTTCTCCTCGTTGTGCAGCGCCTCCTGGATGTACGGCTTGGGGATGCCGATCCGGTCGACGATCGCCGGGATGCTCAGCATCGACCTGACCTTGGCGGCCTGCCGGCTCAGCTCGGCGGCGGTCTTGCGGGTCAGCCGCAGGCCCTCCTCCTTGCCGGTGCCGGGGCGGTAGGTGGCGATGTCGCCGATGTCCAGGCGCATCCGGCTGATGTCGGTGGAGACACCGCGGTCACCGGCCCGCTGGATGCGCGCCTCGGCCCGTACGCCCAGTTCATGGCCGGCGATCGGCAGCTGACCGACCGCGCGCACCGCGTTCGGTCCCCTTTCGCTGAACTTCACCTGCGAGGCGCCCAGTTCGCGATTCATGTCGTCGAAGGCGAGCAGCACGCTGCCGTTCATGGTGCCGATCGTGGCGCCCTTGATGGAACTGGGCAGATCGCCGTCGATCCGCACGTCGTTCGCGGTGGCCTCGAATTTCGCCAGCGAAACGCGGTCGGCGGCCAGGTCGGGAATCGTGACTTTCACCTGGTCAACGTGCTTGTCGAGGACCTGGGTGAGGAACGGGAATCCCTTGATGTCGACCTCGGGAGTGGCGTTCAGATGCAGGGCGTCCTTCACCTTTTTCGCGGCCGCGTTCTGCACGTACAGCACCGCGAAACGGTCGAAGAGCGTCAGGAATGACACCCCGACCAGCGCCGTGACCAGCAGTTTCAAGGTGATCGACATGGCCGCGAAGCTGCCGAGACCGCGCTTCTTGCGCCGGTTCTTCCGGCGGTGGTTCGGCGGCTTCCAGGCTTCGGCGCTCTCGTCGTCCGAGCGCAGTCCGAGGCCCAGCGGGTCGTCGCTGTCGTCGCGCTCGTTGAGGTAGCTGCGGCGCCGGGGAGTGGTGTCGAACGCGCCGAATTCCGGCTCGGGCTCCGGCTCCGGCTCGGGGTCGGCGAGGGCTGCCAGGTCCGCGTACGGGTTGACCGCTGCGAAGCTTCTGGTGTCGCCGGTGGGGTCGTCCGGGGCGCCCGGGGCGACGGAATCGGGGTGCGTCGCGGCGGGCGTGGGCGAGGGTGAAGATATGCGTGTGGGGGTTCGCATCCGCTCATCTCACCATGAGCGGGTCCCTTGAACGCAAGTCGTACCGGAAGTAAGTCGGATACATGAGGCTTGTCCCGGCGGTCTTGGCAAAAAATTGCCGTACATCCAGGGGGACTTGAACTACCGTCACATCTCTTGGTGACCCGTGCAACAGTGTGCGGCTTGTCCGCCTCCATTGATCCATACCAGGACTCCCCGCGCCATTGCCCGGCTTTTTCGTTTCCTTCCTCGCATTCAGTGCATTCACCCAACAAACGGAAGACGGTCGTCATCCCATGAAGTCGCAGGAAGCTGCTCCCATGATCGTTGTGACCGGCGCAACAGGCAATATCGGCCGCCGACTTGTCGGCCGGCTCCTCGCGGACGGCGCCGCGGTACGCGCGCTGACCCGCGACCCGGAGCGCGCCGGACTGCCCGCGGCGGCCGAGACCGTCCGCGCCGACCTCACCGACACGGACGACCTCGTACCGCTGCTGACCGGTGCCGAGGCCCTGTTCCTCAACCTCGCGGCCGGCGGCGACCGGGCCGCGGTCGCGCTGACCGGGGCCGCCGTCCGGGCCGGGGTCCGCCGGATCGTTCTCAACTCCTCGATGGCGGTGACCGACACCCCGGACGACGACGCCCACCACATCGCCCGGCTGCACGCCGGTCTGGAGCGCGCGGTGCGGGGCTCCGGCCTGGAGTGGACCTTCGTCCGCGGCGGCAACTACGCCACCAACGCGCTGTCCTGGGCCCCGTCGATCCGCGCGACCGGGGTGGTCCGCGACGCGCACCCGGGCGCCCGGGGCGTCCCCGTCCACGAGGCCGACCTCGCGGACGTCGCGGCCGCCGCCCTGCTGGACCGCAGCGGCACACACCTCGGCCAGGCGTATCTCGTCACCGGCCCGGAGGAGCTGACCGTGGCCGAGCAGGTCGCCGAGATCGGGCGGGCGACCGGCAAGGAGACCCGGGTCGAGCAGATCTCCGAGGAGGCGGCGGCCGAGGCGATGGCCGGGCCGCACTTCCCCAAGGAGGCCGCGCTGGAGCTGGTCCGGCTGTTCGGCCGGTCGGTCGACGCCCCGCCGTTCCCGGCCTCGGACGCCGTCGAGCGGATCACCGGCCACCCGCCCCGGACGTTCGCCGAGTGGGCGCGGGACCACGCCGCCGACTTCTCCTGACCGGACGGGCCGCCGGTGCGGATGTGCCCGCCGGGCTGCCGGTGCGGCTGTGGCCGGCGGTGCCGGTGCGCCCGGCGGCCCCCCCGGCCGCGGTGTCTCGCCCGCCGGGGAATCCCCAACTCCCTCCAGGGCAAACCCCCATCGCTCCCTCCCCGCCGAAAATCCTTTGCCGCCGCCCGGCCCTCCGCCATACCGTCCGCGCATGCTGCCTCGCGTGGACACGGACGACGAGTGGGACGCGGTCGTCCCCGACGAAGCGGTGATGCGGCCGGGCGCCGAGGCGCTCTGCGCCCGGCTCGGCATCGGTGCCCACCCCCTGACCCGCTTTCCGGCCGGCTCCCAGCCCGTCTACGCCGTCGGGCGGCGCTACGTCCTCAAGCTGTTCCCCGCCGCAGCCGCCGACGACGGCGTGACCGAGGCCCGGGTGCTCACCCAGCTCCAGGGACGGCTCCCCGTCCCCACCCCGTACGTCCACGACGCCGGCGCGTACGAGAACGGCTGGCGCTACGTCCTGATGTCCCGGCTGCGCGGCACCGACCTGGCCGTCTGCTGGCCCCGCATCCCCCGCGCCGACCAGGACCGGATCGCCACCGAGGCCGGCGAGACCCTGGCCGCCCTGCACGCCCTGGACCCGGCACCGCTCACCGGGCTCCTCGGCCCCGGCGACTGGGACGCCTTCCTCGACCGGCAGCGCACCACGGCGGTCGACCGCCAGCGCGCCCACGGCCTGCCCGAACCCTGGCTGGAACAGATCCCCGCCTTCCTCGCCGCCGCACCCCCTTCGGCCCCCGGGCCCGACGTCCTCCTCCACACCGAGTTCATGCGCCAGCATCTGACCGTCGACGAACACGACGACTGGCGGCTGACCGGACTCCTCGACTTCGAACCCGCGATGCTCGGCCGCCCCGCCTACGACTTCGTCGCCGTCGGCCTCTACGTCTCCCGCGCCGACCCCCGCCTCCTCGCCCGCGTCTTCCGCGCCTACGGCGAGACCTTCACCCCCGAAGAACTCCTGTCCCACACCCTCCTCCACGTCTACGGCAACCTCCCCCGCTACCTCCGCGAACTCCCCGCCCCACCCGAACCGACCTTGGAGTCCCTGGCGGAAACGTGGTTCGGGGTGGGGTGAGGGCGGGTCGGGGTCAGTGCGCCTTACGCAGGGCTCGGCCGGTGCGGTGATGACGGCTGGGCATGAGAAGCAAAGAGCATTGTTGACACTCGATGTAGCGTCCGGGCATCTGGCAGGTGGTCGCTTGGACGCAGCGTTCGGATTGGGCGCGCGTGCTTTGGAGATCGGCCTGCGATACAAGTCTGGCCGGATCGTTGAACGGGCACGTGCGCTACGTAGGGGCTACACATCGGCAACGCCGGCGAAGATCGTGCGTGATTTCGATGAACGCCTCTATGGAGTCTTCCTCTGACCACGACGAAAGGTGCGCTGCTGTGAAGGTCGGGATCACGGGGCATCGTGGGCTGTCGGCCGCGGTCGAGAAGCTCGTCAGGGCGAGTCTGGAGGCCGAGGTGACGAAGTATGAACCGACGGAGCTGTGCGGTGTCTCGTGCGTCGCTGACGGGCCCGACGCATGGTTCGCCGAATCCGTGCTGGCCATCGGCGGCCGGATCGAGGTGGTGATTCCCGCTGAGCGGTACCGCGACGGTTTGCCGTCCGCGCATCACGCCACCTACGACGCGCTGCTACGACAGGCCGTGGAAGTGCACCACACGGGCATGGACGAATCGACCTCACAGGCGCATATGGCGGGGAGCGAGATCTTGGTAGGGCTGGTTGACCGGCTGATCGCAGTGTGGGACGGGGAGGCGGCGCGTGGCTTCGGCGGAACCGCTGACGTGGTCGCCTACGCACGACGCACCGGGGTGCCGGTGGACATCGTCTGGCCCGACGGGGCGGAGCGCGATTAGCTCTGCCCCGGCCCACTCCGCGAGGCCCGGGACCGCATCCGCGAGTTGCTGGCGACATAGGGAGACATGGAGAGAATGACCACCATCGCCGTCACCGGGCACATGGACCTCTCGGAGAGCACCGTGCCCCTGGTGGAGGAGGCACTGCGGGACTTGCTGCGCGAACACCGTGCAGGCGAGTTGACCGGGGTCACCTGCCTGGCACGCGGCTCCGACACCCTGTTTGCCGAGGCGGTCGTCGAGGCCGGGGGGCGTCTGGTCGTCGTCCTGCCCTCGCGGGATTACCGGCAGGTGAAGGTCAAGCCCGATCACGCCCCTGCCTTTGACCGGTTGGCTGCTGCTGCTGAGGTGGTGGCCATGCCGTATGACGCGGCGAGTCGGGAAGCGTACGAAGCCGCCAACGGTGAGCTCCTGAAGCGGGCCGACCGGCTCGTTGCGGTGTGGGATGGCGTGCCGTCCACAGGGAAAGGCGGCACCGCCGACACCGTTGAGCAGGCCCGCGGTGCCGGCCTGCCGGTCGATGTCGTATGGCCGAGCGGGGCAGAGCGCGGCGCCTAGGGGAGGGGCCGTAAGGGGTGCGGGTTCCCCGCTCCGACGCCAACGTCCCCGCCCCGGCAGATTCGCCGGAGCGGGGACGCGTGTGTCTGGCGAGTTGGAGCCGCGTGACGCCCCCCCCGGTTGCGGGCTGCCGGCTGCCTCTCGTGTGCTACTTCACGACCGTGATCCGGTCGGCCTTAGGTGGCGTGAGGGGCTTGTCCTTTGAGGAGTGGGCCGTGAGGTAGGCGGTGAAGGCGTCGAGGTCGGAGGGGCCGACGTACTTGTTCTTGGCGTCCTTGAAGGCGGGGAAGCCGTCGCCGCCGCCGGCCAGGAACTCGTTCATCGCGACGCGGTAGGTCTTGGCCGGGTCGAGGGCCGACCCGTTCAGCTTCACCGAGTCCTTGACGACGCGGTCGGCGCCCTTCTTGGTCATGTCGAGGGTGTAGGTGAGGCCCTCGGAGACCTGGAGGATCTTGGGGGAGGCCTCGTTGGGGCCGCTGACCTGCTGTTGCAGGGCGGTCAGCAGCTGGGCGCCGGTGAGGTCGACGACGTTCGTCATGTTGGTGAACGGCTGGACGGTGAAGGCCTCGCCGTAGGTCACCACGCCGTCCCCCTCCGAGCCGGAGGCCTTGAAGGCGAGGTCGGAGCGGATGCCGCCGGGGTTCATCAGGGCGAGCTGGGCGCCGCCCTTGCCGTCCGCCTTGGTGGCTTCGAGCTGGGCGTCGGTGATGATGTCGCCGAGCGGGGCCTCGGGGGCGTTCGCGCCGCGGCCGGCGATGTCGGCGGAGATGTGGCCGACGGGGCGGCCGGCGACCGGCGCGGCCAGCTTGTTCCAGCGGGTGATCAGCGACGTCATGTCCGCGGCCTTGGGCTGCGTCCGGTCGACGACGTGGTTGGCCGCGTGGGGTGCCTTGACGGTGGTCCGCACGATGTCGCGGGTGCGGCGGTCGTAGGTGAGCGTGGTGTCGGTGTAGAGCTTGCCGTACGACGCGGCGGAGGTGACGGTGCGCGGCCGGCCGGACGGGTCCGGGATGGTGCAGGCGTAGGCCTGGTGGGTGTGGCCGGTGACCAGCGCGTCGACCTTCGGCGTGACGTGCTTGGCGATGTCGGTGATCGGGCCGGAGATGCCGTCGCCGGGGCCGGGGCTGTCGCAGTTGTAGTTGTACGAGGTGGAGGCGGGCAGGCCGCCCTCGTGGATGAGGGCGACGACCGACTTCACGCCCTGCTTGTTCAGCACCTTGGCGTACTTGTTGATCGTGGCGACCTCGTCGTGGAACTTCAGGCCCTTGATGCCCTCGGCGTTGACGATGTCGGGGGTGCCCTCCAGCGTCACGCCGATGAAGCCGATCTTGACGCCCTTGTGCTTCCAGACGGTGTACGGCTTGAGCAGCGGCTTGCCGGACTTCTCGTCGGTGACGTTCGCGGTGAGGTAGGGGAACGCGGCGCCCCGGTACTTCCGGCCGTCCTCGTAGCAGCCGTCCTTCGGGTGACAGCCGCCCTTCTGAAGGCGGGTCAGCTCGGTGCGGCCCTCGTCGAACTCGTGGTTGCCGACGGAGGTGACGTCGAGGCCCAGCTTGTTCATCGCCTCGACGGTCGGCTCGTCGTGGAACAGCCCGGACAGCAGCGGGCTGGCCCCGACCAGGTCGCCGGCCGCGGCGGTCACCGAGTAGGGGTGGCCCTTACGGGCCGTCCGCAGCGACTGCGCGAGGTACTCGGCACCGCCCGCCGGGACGCTCTTCTTGCTGCCGTCCGCCTGGAGCTCCTCGACCGTGCCGGACGAGCCCTGCGGCGGCTCCAGGTTGCCGTGGAAGTCGTTGAAGGAGAGCAGCTGTACATCGACCGTGCGGCCTGTGCGGCCGTGGCGGGCGGCGCCGCCGGTGTCGGCGCCGGCCGGCAGGGCGGTGGCGGCGATTCCTGCGGCGGCCAGTACGGCGGCGCCGATCGTCAGTCTTCGTACGGTGCGGCGCCGTTGCGGTGTCGCTGGCATGGGTTCCCCTCCTGGGCGTTGCTGAGCGGACGGCAGCTTATTGTCGACGCGCGTAGTGCAACAGGGGTGCGTGGGTGACGGGCGGGTTGCCGAGAAGAGGCCGGAGTGCGGGTGATGCTCCTCCGGGGGCCCGGTGGGGTCGTACGCTGCACACATGAATGACGCTGGACAGGAGATGGGCCGGGCCGCCCGCAGGATTCAGGTGGTCGACGAGCCGGCACCGGAAGCGGGCGCGGCCGTCCTCGAACTGATCGAGCGGGCCGCGCGGACGGACGGGCAGCCCGCCGTGTCCGAGCAGGGCCGGCTGCAGCTGCGCGGCGGCGCACGCGAGGGCGTGCGCCATGTGCTGGTGTACGCGCGCGTCGACGACGCCGAGGAACTGGTCGCCTACGGGCAGCTGGAGGACACCGACCCGGTGGAGGCACCGGCCGCCGAACTGGTGGTCCACCCCGGGCACCGCGGCCGTGGTCACGGCCGGGCGCTGGGCGGCGAGCTGCTGGAGCAGTCCGGGCGCCGGCTGCGGGTCTGGGCGCACGGCGGGCATCCGGCCGCCCGGCACCTCGCCCAGACGCTGGGGCTGACGATGTTCCGGGAGCTGCGGCAGATGCGGCGGTCGCTGACGGACCTGGAGCTGCCCGAACCGGTGCTCCCGGAGGGGGTGTCCGTACGGACCTTCCAGCCGGGCACCGATGACGCGGCCTGGCTGGAGGTGAACGCGGAGGCGTTCGCGCACCACCCGGAGCAGGGTTCGCTGATCCAGCGCGATCTGGACGACCGCAAGGCCGAGGCGTGGTTCGACCCCAAGGGCTTCTTCCTGGCGGAGAAGGAGGGGCGGCTGGTCGGCTTCCACTGGACCAAGGTGCACGCCGACGAGGGCCTCGGGGAGGTCTATGTGCTCGGGGTGCGGCCGGGCGCGCAGGGCGGTGGCCTGGGCAAGGCGCTGACCTCGCTCGGGCTGCGCCATCTGGCCGGTCAGGGGCTGCCGACGGCGATGCTGTACGTGGACGCGGACAACAAGGCGGCGGTGACCGTGTACGAGCGGATGGGGTTCGCGACGCACGAGACGGACCTGATGTACCGGTCGGAGACCTGAGCGCGGCGGAGGGGCCGGGCGCGGCTCGGACCTGAGCGTGGATCGGGCCTGAGCGCGGCTCAGACCCTGAGTGTGGCGGCCGGAGGCCGGGCGCGCGCCGGAGCGCGGTGGAGGGGGCGGTCCCATGAGGGGGCCGCCCCCTCCACCGCGTTCCCCGTTTCTGCGGCGCCGGCCTACTCCTGCCGCCGCCCGTCCTCCTGCTGGTCCCGCCACTCGCGCGCGAGCATCGCGTAGACGACCTCGTCGCTCCACTCCCCGTCGAGGAACTCGTTCTCCCGCAGATGGCCCTCCCGGCGCATCCCGAGCCGTTCGAGCAGCCGGGCCGAGGCGGTGTTGCGGCCGTCCAACTCGGCCTGGATGCGGTGCAGTCGCAGCTCCTCGAAGCCCAGCTTCAGCAGCGCCCGGCTCGCCTCGGTGGCGTAGCCGTGGCCGGCGTGGCCGGGGTGGAAGACATAGCCGATGCCGCCCTGGCGGTGCTCGCGGCTGGTCCAGACGAAGGTGACATCGCCGATCAGGGCGCCTCCGTCCCGGACGACGACGGCGAGCTGGAGGACGTCGCCGGACTCGCGCAGCGTCGTCCGCGCGGCCTTGGCGGCGACGGAGGCCCGGGAGCCGGTCTCGTCGAGCGGGCCCCAGTAGAGGTAGCGGCAGACCTCGGGGAGCCGCTGGTAGGCGTGGATCGCCGCGAAGTCCTCGTCGGTGACGGGGCGCAGATCCAGGCGTTCGGTGCGTATCGGATAGGCGGGGGTGTACGGCAGCGGCGGCGTCGAGGGTGCGGAAGAGGTGGCCACGCCCGGAGCGTAGGCGGCGGAGGTTGACAGCCGCAGCCCATTTCCCCCACCCTTTCACTACTTAATTAGTGGAATGGCTCAGGGGGGCGGGATGCGGCCGATGGCCATGGACCAGGTGACCGGCCGGGCTTCGGGGCGTACGGCCGTCGAGGCGGTCGGCCTCGGCAAGCGGTACCGCCGCCGCTGGGCGCTGCGCGACTGCACCTTCCGGCTGCCGGCCGGCCGCATCTGCGCACTGGTCGGGCCCAACGGCGCGGGCAAGAGCACCCTGCTCTCGCTCGTCTCCGGGCTGGCCCGCCCCCGCGAAGGGGCCGTACGGGTCTGGGGCGAGTCCCCGGCCGCCGCCCCGGCCCGCGTCCGGGTCGCCCACCTCACCCAGGACAAGCCCCTCTACCCCCGGCTGACGGTCGCCGAGACCCTGCGGCTGGGCCGCGCACTCAACCCCGGCCGCTGGAGCGGGCGGTGCGCCGAACGGATCGTCCGGGACGGCCACCTTCCCCTCGACGCCCGGGTCGGCACCCTCTCCGGCGGCCGGCGCACCCGGCTCGCGCTCGCCCTCGCCTTCGCCCGGCGCCCCGAACTTCTGCTGCTCGACGAGCCGTTCGCCGGTCTCGACCCGCTCGCACGGCACCGGCTCACCGCACTGCTGCTGGCCCAGGCCGCCGAGCACGGCACCACGGTCGTGCTGTCCTCGGACCTGCTCGCCGAACTCGACGGGGTCTGTGACCACCTGCTGGTGCTGGGCGGCGGCCGGGTGCGGCTCGCGGGCGAGGTCGATGACGTCATCGGGGCGCACGCCCTGGTGATGGGGCAGCGCCGGGGCGAGGCGCTGCCGCCCGGGGTCGCCAGCGAGGCGCTGCCGCCCGAGATCGCCGCGCATCCGGTCGTCGAGGCACAGCTGTCGGGGCGTCAGTTCACCGCGGTCGTACGGCGGAAGGGCCCGGTCGCCGCCGGGCCCTGGGAGGCCGCCGAGCCGTCCCTGGAGGAACTCCTGCTCGCCTATCTGCGCGCGCCCGGCGTGCCCGATCTGATCGCACCGAGCGCGGAACCGGCCCCGGCGCCGCAGCGCCGCCGGCCCGGCCACAAGCCCGGCATCCCCGGCATGCCGCGCAACGGACCGCCCGGCCCGCCAGGCCGGCGCAACACCTGGAAGAACCCGCCGGACGGCCCGGCACGCACACGGCACACCCATCACAGCGGCAAGGGAGCGGCGGCATGACCACCACAGCACACCTCGGGGCGAACGGGACCGGACCCGTCACGGGCGGTCCCGGCGCGGGCCGGGAGCCGGGTGGCCGCGGACGGCTGCGCGGTCTCGTCTGGCTGGTCTGGCGGCAGCACCGGCTGTTCTTCGGCCTGCTGCTCGCCGCCGTGGTCGGCGGCGCGGCCTGGTGCGTGGTGCTGCGCGGCCGGATGGCCGGGTTCATCGCGTCCCACCACATCGACGGCTGCTCGCTGATCTCCCTCGTCCCGCGCTGCGACGGTACCCAGGAGGCGGTCACCGAATTCCGCGGCACCTACGGCTGGGCCCTGCAACTCGCCGAGATGGGGCTGCTGTTGCTGCCCGTGCTGATCGGCCTGTTCCTCGGCGCACCGCTGATCGCCCGCGAGCTGGAGGCCGGCACCCACCAGCTCGTGCTGACCCAGTCGGTCGGCCCGCTGCGCTGGCTGGCGGCGAAGGCCGCACTGCCCGCGCTGGTCGTGCTGAGCGGTGTCACGGCGCTCTCGGCGGTGTTCACCTGGCTGTGGCAGGCCGCGGGCGACGAGGTCTCCGGCGCCTACTGGTACTCGACCGTCGACTTCGCCGTCCTCGGCCCGGTGCCGGTCGCCTACGCGCTGCTGGGCCTGGCGGTCGGGGTGCTGGCCGGTCTGCTGCTGCGCCGTACGGTGTCGGCCATGGGCGTGACGCTGGGCGCCATGATCCTGACCCCGTTCGTGCTGAAGCAGGTCAGGCCGTATCTGATGCCGATCAGGACCGCCGAGTTCGGGCCCAAGGAGTCCGCCCAGCTGCCGGACAACGCCTGGCTGGTGGGGCAGGGGTACTACACCCGCTCCGGCGCCCATCTGCCCGACACCCTCTGCGATTCCTTCGGCGACATGGAGCCCTGCCTGCGCGCACGGGGCGCGGTCGGCCAGTACATGGACTACCAGCCGGCGTCGCACCACTGGCCGCTGGCGTGGATCGAGAGCGGCCTCGTGCTCGCTCTGGCGGCCGTGCTGACGATGATCGCCTTCCGGGTGATGCGGCGTCGGCACGGCTGAAAAGCGGCCGGGGGAGTCCGGAGGCGGACCTGAGGGGCGATCCTTGATCGCCCCTCTTGGCTATTCCCGGACCCCTGGCTCGTCGTCGCATTCGCCGTGGCATTCGCCGTGGCATACGACGTGGTGTTCGCCGTGGCATTCCGTGCTCCGGCAATTCCAGCTCCGGTGGGGGGAGGGAAAGGCGAGGAATCGGCGCCCCATGGCCACCGGCCCGTACCGTGCGGCCGTGAACCGGCAGCGATGCCGGGGCCTCCCCGGAAGGGCAGCCCCCGGCCGCCACGGCTCGCCCAACCCGAAGCGCCGCAGAACACGGACTCCGGACGCCCCGGCCGCATTCCCCTGCCGGAGCCCGCAGCGCACCGGACCACATTCCACCGGACCACATTCCACCGAACCGAATTCCCCACCCGCCTTCCCGCCCGAATTCCCCGGCCTCGCCACTCCCCGTTCCTTGATCAGAAAAGCCGGAAAGTTCTCCCGCCCCACCACACGTGTTACAAAGACAACCCAGGGGGAATCACAAGGGACGCGGCCCGCCGTGCGGCCTCCGGTCCCGGACTCCCCGCCTCGCCGCCCCGGCGTGGCAGCGGGCCCGGCCGGTCCGGACACCCCTGGGGGCAACACCCCGCTTGCCTGTCCGCCATATCCGCGTTACCGGCGATTCAACGTCGCTTGCGAGCATCGCTGAATGCAGCCCGCTGTGCCGAACGTCCCGAACCCGAGGCTCCATCTCGCGCCGCCACCTTCCGACGCGCCTGGAACCCCCGGAACGCGGAAGAATAAGGCCATGAACCAGCAGCCCAGCGCTCAGGCACAGGTCCAGCCCGAGGTGCCCCCCACGAAGCCCCCGCAGGCACCGGCCCCCTCGGCCCAGCCTTCCGTGGGCTCGATCGCTGCGCACCGCCCGCACGCGGTCCGGGGCACGGTGCCCGGCCTGGAGCCCGACCTGGACGCCGACCCCGACGCGTACGAGGACGAGGGCGTGGTGGGCGCGGACGGCGAGGAGCTGCCCAGCGGCCGGTTCCTGGACCGCGAGCGGAGCTGGCTGGCCTTCAACGAGCGGGTGCTGGAGCTGGCCGAGGACCCGGCCACCCCCCTCCTCGAACGGGCTAACTTCCTGGCGATTTTCGCCAGCAACCTGGACGAGTTCTTCATGGTCCGGGTCGCGGGACTGAAGCGCCGCATAGCCACGGGCGTCGCCACCCGCTCCGCGTCCGGGCTGCAGCCCCGTGAGGTGCTGGACCTCATCTGGACGCGCTCCCGCGAGCTCATGGCCCGGCATGCCGCCTGCTTCCAGCAGGACATCGCCCCGGAGCTGGCTGACCAGGGCATTCATCTGATCCGCTGGCCCGAGCTGACCGAGAAGGAGCAGGCCCGCCTGTTCACCCTCTTCCGTCAGCAGATCTTCCCGGTGCTGACGCCGCTGGCGGTGGACCCCGCGCACCCCTTCCCGTACATCTCCGGCCTCTCGCTGAACCTGGCCGTCGTCGTACGCAACCCGGTCAGCGGCCACGACCACTTCGCGCGGGTCAAGGTGCCGCCGCTGCTCTCCCGCTTCCTGGAGGCCTCCCCGCAGCGCTACGTCCCCATCGAGGACGTCATAGCGGCCCACCTGGAGGAGCTGTTCCCGGGCATGGAGGTGCGGGCGCACCACATGTTCCGGGTGACCCGCAACGAGGACCTGGAGGTCGAGGAGGACGACGCGGAGAACCTCCTCCAGGCGCTGGAGAAGGAGCTGATGCGGCGGCGCTTCGGGCCGCCGGTCCGTCTGGAGGTCGAGGAGTCCATCGACCCGGCCGTGCTCGATCTGCTGGTCCAGGAGCTGAAGATCTCCGACGCCGAGGTCTACCCGCTGCCCGGCCCGCTGGACCTGACCGGCCTCTTCGGGATCGGCGCGCTGGACCGGCCCGAGCTGAAGTACCCCAAGTTCGTGGCGGGCACCCACCGCGACCTCGCCGAAGTGGAGTCTGCCTCCGCACCGGACATCTTCGCCGCCCTGCGCTCCCGCGACGTCCTCCTCCACCACCCCTACGACTCCTTCTCCACCTCCGTGCAGGCCTTCCTGGAACAGGCCGCCGCCGACCCGGACGTGCTCGCGATCAAGCAGACGCTCTACCGCACCTCCGGTGACTCACCGATCGTGGACGCCCTGATAGACGCCGCGGAGTCCGGCAAGCAGGTCCTCGTCCTCGTCGAGATCAAGGCCCGCTTCGACGAGCAGGCCAACATCAAGTGGGCGCGCAAGCTGGAGGAGTCCGGCTGCCATGTCGTCTACGGCCTGGTCGGCCTCAAGACGCACTGCAAGCTCTCGCTCGTGGTCCGCCAGGAAGGCGAGATGCTGCGCCGCTACTCCCATGTGGGGACCGGCAACTACCACCCCAAGACGGCGCGGCTCTACGAGGATCTCGGGCTGCTGACCGCCGACCCCCAGGTCGGTGCCGACCTCTCCGACCTCTTCAACCGGCTCTCCGGCTACTCACGCCGCGAGACCTACCGCCGTCTCCTGGTCGCCCCCAAGTCCCTGCGGGACGGCCTGATCCAGCGGATCAACAAGGAGATCGCGAACCAGCGCGCGGGCCGGCCCGCCTACGTCCGCATGAAGGTCAACTCGATGGTCGACGAGGTCGTCGTCGACGCGCTCTACCGCGCCTCCCAGGCCGGTGTGCCGGTCGACATCTGGGTCCGCGGCATCTGCGCGCTCCGGCCCGGAGTCAGCGGCCTGAGCGAGACCATCCGGGTCCGCAGCATCCTCGGCCGCTTCCTCGAACACTCCCGGGTCTTCATCTTCGGCAACGGCGGGGAGCCCGAGGTGTGGCTGGGCAGCGCCGACATGATGCACCGGAATCTGGACCGCCGGATCGAGGCGCTGGTGCGGGTCACCGACCCGGCACACCGCGCCTCCCTCAACCGGCTGCTGGAGATGGGGACCTCGGACTCCACCTCGTCCTGGCATCTGGGCGAGAACGGTGACTGGACCCGGCAGGCGGTGGACGCGGACGGCGCGCCGCTGCGCAACGTACAGGAAATGCTCATTGACGCCCGGAGGCGCCGGCGTGGCCCAGCGACATGACCAGCCGACCGGAGGGCCGGCAGGTCTCATCGGAATCGGATACGAGCCCGGCCGGGCGCCCGGAGCCCGCTCCGCGGTGGTGGACGGGCCGTACGGCGGGCCCGACGGCACGTACGGGCCGGACGACGCCGCGTACGGACCGGTGACGGCCGCCCGCGCCGGCGACGACGGCGGCGACCGCGGCAGGGACGGCGACCGTGCCACGGACGGTGGCAGCGGACCCGGCGGCGACCGCGGACCCGGCGGCGAACCCGGCCCCGGTCCCGACACCGAGGACGGCCTCGGCTCCCGTACTGCCGACGAGGTGCTCGCCGCCTACCTGCACCAGCAGTCCGCGGACTTCCTGCGCAGTCTGCGGCTGCACCGGGAGAGCGGTTCGGATGCCGAGGGCGCCGGTGAGGCCGCCCGGCAGCTGCGCCGCGCCGCCCGCCGGATCAGCGCCACCCTGCACACCTTCCGGCCGCTGACCGAGGAGGACTGGGCCGACCAGCTCCGCTCCGAACTGGGCTGGCTGTCCGGCACCCTGGCCCGCGAACAGGCCTGCGCGGCCCGCCGTGAACGGCTGATGGCGGCCCTCCAGCGCCTCACCGGCCGCGGCCCCGAACGCGGCGACCGCCCCGGCCGGACCGAACGCCCCAAACGCGGCGACCGCCCGTCCAAGTCCCCGGCCACCACACAGGCGGCCACCCCCTCCTCTCCCTCCACCGACCCGGACCCCGACGGCGCGCTGTCGGCCGGTGCGGCGCGCGCCGGGGCGCTGCTGGACCGCCAGCTCACCCTCGCCCGCACCCGCGCTCACTCCGCCGCGCTGCAGGCCCTGGGCTCCTCCCGCTTCCACGCCGTCGCCGACTCCGTGGCGGTGCTCGCCTCCGAGGTGCCACTGGCCCCCAGGACCGCCGAGCTGGCGGCCGCCGAGGCCCTGCCGCCGCTCGCCGAGCAGGCGCACCGACGGCTCACGGAGGCGGTCGCCGCCCTCCCGCTGTCCCGCGCCGGCTACCCGTACAACGCCGCCGCGCTCGCCGCCGACCAGCGCCAGGACGCGCCCTGGCACCAGGTCCGGATGCTGGTGCGGCTCAGCCGCTACGCCCGCGAGCTGCTCGCACCGGAGACCGGAGATCTCCGGCTCGCGGAGGCCGGCCGGGCCCTGGAGTGGCACCGCGACGCCGCGGAGGCCGCCGCCGCAGCCGCCGCCGCGGCCCGCACCCCCCGTATCGCCCCCGCCACCGCCTACGCCCTGGGCGTGCTCCACGCCGACCAGCGGCACGAGGTCGAGGCGGCCCGCTTCGCCTTCGGCCGCGTCTGGCTGCCCCGGACCCCGGACCGCAAGGGCTGACGAGACACGGACCATGAACACGCGGACGGGAGACGGCCGGGACGGGGAGGATGGCCATGACGACCGCACGCAAAGGAGCGCCGAGGTGACCTCCCCCCAGAAGCCGGTACGGGCCGCGGGCTGCGTCCTGTGGCGCCGCGCGACGACGGACGAGGGGCTGGAGATCGCCCTGGTCCACCGGCCCAAGTACGACGACTGGTCGCACCCCAAGGGCAAGCTGAAGCGCGGCGAGGGCGCGCTGGCCGGAGCCGTACGCGAGGTGGCGGAGGAAACCGGCATGGACTGCCGCCCCGGCGCCCCCCTCCCCACGTCCTACTACTACGCCAACGGCCGCCCCAAGACGGTCCGTTACTGGGCCGCCGAGGCCCTCGCCGGCGCCTTCACCCCCAACACCGAAGTGGACCGCCTGGCCTGGCTCTCCCCCACAGAGGCCCGCCACCGCCTCACCCAGGAACGCGACCGGCCGCTGGTGGACGCGCTGTTGGCGGCGTTGCATGTGGCGTGAGGTCTGGCCCGTTGCTCAGTGGGCGCCGTCCGGTATTGAACGGATTGCTGTGGGTCAGGAACTCAGCACTTCCTTGAGGTGCATCCGGCATGCGTTCACAAACACCTCGCGTGCCTTCTTGAACGACACCCAGTCTTGTTCCTGGGTGTCGGCTCGCCCTAGACAACGAAGCTGTTCCACGAGGGCCTCAGCCTCTTTGTGGGGGCCAGTGGGTTCGACCGTGATCCGGTTGAAGGCGTCGCGCGTCACGGCGTAGGCCTCATCGCGCGCGGTGACGGCCGCTTCCGGCGTCTCGTAGCGCTCCTCAGCCTCCCAGTAGCACACGGACGATTCCTGGTCGGCCGCGCTCAGAAAGGCGGTGTAGGCGTCGAGTCGCGCCAGGTACAGCGTGAGAGTGGTGGGGGTGCTCATGACGTACTCCGAGCGTCCGAGAACTGGGACGCACTCACGCTACTTGGATGCGTCCCAGCCGGGAGAGATCCGCCAGATGTTTCTCTCTTGGAATGCGGTAGGGCGTCAGCAGTCAGTACCTGCGACGTACGGACTGCGGTACCGCACCGACCGATGCGGCGACATGATCGGGGGTGTCAACTGGCCCGACTCTTCGGTCGGGCCGCAGGCCGCATCTGGAGCGCAAGCGAGCTGCGGCGCGCAGGTTTCAAAGCTCGGACCGCAGTCCGGCAGGCAACTCGGGTCGCCACCGGTCGTGGCCTTCTCTGGGAAGGCGCGGGCCAGCTCCGCCCGCGCGCCTTGCATGGGCACGCCGCTGTAGATCTCCCGAATACTTCGCTCGTGCACGTTGCCGACGGGCATCCAGCGGGCGAACACGCATGGCCACACGTCTCCGGTCGGGGAAATGGCGAGCTTGTTCCGGCCACACCTGCCGCACAGCTTCTTGATGTCCGGGGCAGCGCCCTGTGAGGCCCGGCCGAATGGCCTGATGTTGTCGGTACGTACGTCACGCATCCCGATATCCAACAGTTCGCGACGTCCTTCCATGCCGCGCTGGCCCTCCAGAACATTGATCACGTTGCCGCGCATCGGGATGCCGAATGCCTTGGCACGGTCGATGTTGACTCGGGTGCGGTGCCGGGAACCGCGGTTCTCCGTCACGTCGTCGTGGTCGTCATCGCTATCGGAGTAGTAGCTGAAGGCCAGGCTGACGCCCGGCATCCGTAGTGCTTCCCACGCTTCTTCGGTGACGTGTGTGAGGTTGCTGAAGACCTCAACTTGCAGATGGCGGGCACGGGCGTGCCTGACGATCTCCGGGAAGTCCGGATGCAGGGTGGGTTCGCCGCCGATGAGCTGCCCGTGTTCGGTTCCGAGGGAGGCTAGTTCGTCGATGACACGAAACCAGTCGTCGAGCGCCATCGTGCCGTGGTCCCCCTGCGGAGACGAGTCGGCATAACAGTGCCGACAGTTGAGATTGCAGAAACCTGTGATTTCGAACCAGACGAATCGCGGGGTGAGTAACGACATGACATCTCCTGTGGTCTGTGCAGGGAGCAGCGGGGACGAGGCCCTTGTGGTTGGGGGTGGCAGTCGCTTTGCGGAGCCGGACGGCAGCCCGCCGCTGGCCGACTGCCCTCAGCTACGCGTGCGGGAATCTCTCACCGGAAGTCACCGTCCGTGTTCCGCTGTGCCCGCGTCCGAATGACCCGCAGTCCTGTGGCCTCCGAAGCGGGCCACACGCGCGGCCCATGTCGCAGCAGGTAGATGCCCTGGCTGATGTCGGTCACGATCGCCCGGCGGCCCTCGTATTCCACCTCGTCACCGACCTCGGGAAGGGGATTCACCGCGAGGCGCCTTCCTGCGTCCTCTTCCGCTCAGCAATCGCCCGGTCCAACTGGATGGCGTACAGCTCCACCTGGCCCGGGTCCATGACGAGCAAGGATGGTTCCGTGGCGCCGTCGCGGTGGTGGATGGTCACAGACAGCGCGGCCTGTTGGGCGCGGGAGTCGTAGGCGATGTCCCGCTGATCAATCGTGATGTGTGAGATCACAACGTGTCTCCTCCTCGGGGTCGGGGGGATGGCCTCGTCGGATCGTTCGCCAGGGGCGGACCTGGACGGGGCACGTGCATCAGAGTCGCGATCTGAGCGGTGCTGCTGAAAGGTCAGACTGATTACCCAACTTGGGTAACATCACTTGAGGTCATGGAGCAGCTACGATCCGTAGATCAGCATTCCGCTGGAGCGTGTCCGATGCCCGAGTCACCCCATCCGCCAGAACTTCCCGTCCGGCTCCTCACAGATCCGGAGATGATCGAGGCGTGTCGACTGCGCGATTTCACTCGCGTCTTCCGAATGGTCAAGAAGCATGCCGGGATCTATCCCTCGATGATCGCCAGGCGCTGCGATCTGACTCCGAGCCGTGTCGGCGAGGTCATGTCCGATAGGCGCAGGTTGCTGCACATGGACGTCGTCGAGCGCATCTCGGATGGCCTGCGGATTCCTGGGCACATGCTCGGACTTTCGTCACGTGCATGGGAGTCGCCGCCGGCACCTTACGCAACTGACCGAGAGCCTTCCTCGCGCCGGACTGAGCTGGCTCCCGTCGGCTCAGTGCCCACGCACGATGTAGAGGACACCCTTGCATCGGTCGCCTGCGCCAGCCCCAGTACATTGACTGCGCAAGCGCTCCGGTCATCCATCGAAGATTACTGGCGACGTGATGACGAACATGGCGGCGAAGCCCTGCGTCCGGCCGTTGTCGGGCAGCTTCGCTACGTCGAGAGCCTGCTCACGCGATGTCGCGGAGGCGGCGTCCGGCGTGAACTCCTGGGCGTGGCAGCTGAATTGTCACGACTTACTGGATGGACCTATTTCGACGCCCGTCAGTTCAGTCAAGCCCGCCTCTATTTCGGCCAGGCATTGGGGTTTGCGAAGGACGTTGACGACCGCCAGTTCATGGCCAACGTATTGGCCTGTATGAGCCTGCAAGCCACATACCAGGACCGACCGACGGATGCCCTTGCCCTGGCTGCCGCGGCTCAGGACCACGCACGGGCCAGTGGCACTCCCCGCGTGCTGTCCATGCTGTCAATGCGAGAGGCCTTCGCCCATGCCACCCTGGGCAGCCGCAGTGGGGCGCATGCAGCTATCGGTGAGGCGCACCGACAGTTCGAGCGGATCTCCGAAAGCGACTCCGACCCGTCGTGGGTGATGTACTTCGATGAGCACAAGCTCACCGTGGATACCGGTATCGCGCACGCCCAATTGGGCGAGGCGGGTGTTGCGGAACCCCTCATGGCCCAAGCGCTTCACCCGGAGCGCAGTACCAACCAGCGCGGTCGCGCCTTTCACGCAATCTGGCTGGCCCGTACGCAGCTTCAGCGGGGAAAATTAGAGCAGGCGTGTCACACGGCCGTGAATGCCCTCACCCCTGCCTCGGTGGTGACATCCGAACGGGTCACCGGACATCTGCGGGAATTCTCACTGCAGTTGACGCCATACCGCGCTGAACCTGCCGCAGTAGCCTTCGACTCGCAGTTGCGGCAGGTAGTTCCCTCGGGCGTCAGCGGATCGACTCTTCCATGAGGACATACAGCAGACCGACGAGCGAACCACTGCTGACGACCTCACGGCGGTCGATCATTCCGCGCACCCGCTCCAAGGGAACCCACTCGATACGGTCGGACTCGTTCTTCTCCGTGGGCGGGCCGATGTGCGTCGCGCCGTCTGCCCGGAACACGTAGTGCTGGGAGTCGGTGATTCCATTCGCCGGCTCCGCATAGATCAACGGCTTCATCGGGCCGGGACGCCAGCCGGTCTCCTCCTCCACCTCCCGAGCCGCTGCCTCCTCCGGCGTCTCGCCCGCCTCGATCAGCCCCATGGGCAACTCCCATGCCCAGGAGTCCGTGATGAACCGGTGCCGCCACATCATCAGGACTTCATGGCGTTCATTGACCACTGCGGCTACGGCCAGGTGACGCAGACGTACGACGTGATGCTCCCAACGTCGCCCATCCGGCTGTTCGACATCGACGAGGCACAGGTTCACCCACTGGTTGGTGTAGATCTGTCGTTCCCCATGGGTCTTCCACAGCATGGATGCCGCCCCTTCTCGCGTGGGGGCCAAGCATCTCAGAGGAGCCGCCCGCGAGCTGGGCAAGGGATTCCTCGTCGTATGACGTCACTCATGGACTCCGGTCCCTGCGAGACGAGTTCGGGCAACGGCAGGATTACCGGGCTGGAGAGTGGGTCAACGCGCTGAACGTGCGTGTGATGCGCGGTCGAGCGTGGCTGAGAACGGGGCGGGACCGCACCCGCCCCACCCCCCTCACCGCCTCCGCAGCGAAGGGTCCGTGATGGCCGGCGGCAGGTAGTAGCTGTCCTCCCGGTTGAGGTCGGTGCCCGGCGGGACGATGGTGTCGATGCGGTCCAGGATGTCCGTGCCGAGGGTGAGTTCCGACCCTGCCAGCATGCTGTCGAGCTGGTCGAGCGTGCGCGGGCCGATGATCACGGACGTCACGGCGGGGTGGCTCCGTACGAACGCGGTCGCCAGGTGCGGCAGCGACAGGCCCGCCTCCGCCGCGACCTGGGAGAGGGCGCGGACCGCCTCGGCCTTCCGGGCGTTCCCGGGGAGCGAGAGGTCGAACTTCCGGCTCTCCAGGCCGGCCCGGGAGCTGGCCGAGAGGTCCCGGCCGGACAGCCAGCCGGCGCTGAGCGGGCCCCAGGTCAGCACGCCCATGCCGTAGCGCTGCGCGGTCGGCAGCACCGCGTTCTCCACGCCGCGCGCCAGCATCGAGTACGGCGGCTGCTCGGTGCGGAAGCGGGAGTGGCCGCGGCGGTCGGCGGTCCACTGGGCCTCGACGATCTGCTCGGCGGGGAAGGTGGAGGAGCCGATGGCCCGCACCTTTCCGGCGCGTACCAGGTCGGAGAGCGCGGCGAGCGTCTCGTCGACATCGGTCGCCGGGTCGGGGCGGTGCATCTGGTAGAGGTCGATGTGGTCGGTGCCCAGACGGCGCAGACTGTCCTCCACCGCCCGCGCGAGCCAGCGCCGGGAACTGCCGCTGTGGTTGGCGTCCGTCCCCATGGAGCTGACGGCCTTCGTGGCCAGGACGACGTCCTCGCGGCGTCCCTTGAGCGCCTTGCCGACGATCTCCTCGGACTCCCCGGCGGCGTACACGTCCGCGGTGTCCACGAAGTTGATGCCGGCGTCCAGCGCACGGTGCACGATCCGTACGCAGTCGTCGTGATCGGTGTTGCCCCAGGCACCGAGCATCATCGCGCCGAGCGCGTACTCGCTGACCGAGATGCCGGTGCCGCCGAGGATTCTGCGCTGCATGAGGTGCTCCTTCTGCGAGGTGTCGGGGTCTCGGGGTCGTCCCGTACGGCGTCCCCGGGGGCGCCCCGGAGCGGACGCCGGGGGCGCCCCGGAGGCTTCCGGGCACCACCTTGCTGTCCGTACGGGGAGCGGACCAGGCCCGTCGCAACCTGGGCCGGCGGGAACCACCCAACCGGCCGTGCGCCGCATACTGGACCGATGCTGTACGCGGAAATCGAGATCAGCGCGTTCCTCAAGGCGCGCCGCGCGGCGCTCGACCCGGCCGACCTGGGCCTGCCCGGCGGGGTGAACCGGCGCCGGGTGCGCGGGCTGCGGCGCGAGGAGGTCGCCCAGCTCGCCGGCATCAGCGTCGACTACTACACCCGGATCGAGCAGGGCCGGGCACCCGCCATCTCCGACTCCGTCCTGGACGCCATCGCGCGGGCGCTGCGGCTGTCCGACGGCGAGGTGACGTATCTGCGCAACATCGCCGTGCCCCGGCGCCCCGCGGCGGACTCCTGCGCCGTCCCCGCGCGCGGGCGGACCGTACGCCCCGAGATCCAGCAGGTCCTGGACGCGATGGCGGACACCGTCCCGGCCATGGTGGTCGGCCGCGGGCTGGACATCCTGGCCTGGAACGCGCTGGGCGGGCGGATCGCCTTCGACCTGGAGGCGCTCGCCCCGGAACGGCGGAACACCGCGCTGCTGGTCTTCCTCGACCCGGCGGCGCGCGCCCTGCACCCGGACTGGGAGGCCAAGGCCGTGGAGGTGGTCGGCAACCTGCGTGCCGACAGCGGCCGGCACCCCGACGACCCGCGGATCTGCGAGGTGGTCAACGAACTCCTCGCCCACAGCCCGGACTTCCGGCGGATCTGGGAGACCCAGTCGGTGCACGAGTGCCTGCGCGGCACCAAGCGGATTCGGCACCCGCGGGTGGGCGAGCTCGTCGTCACCTTCGAGAGCTTCCGGCTGAGCACCGATCCGGACCAGGCGCTGGTGACGTACACGGCCCCGGGCGGCTCGGAGACGGAGCGGCGCATCCGGGAGCTGGGGGCGCCGGCGGAGGCGGCGCTCACCGCGTAGGCCGCGGCACCCGGCCTCACCTCCTGGGGGCCAGTGCCTCCCACCGCACGGTGACCTCGCCTTGACGGCGCCGCCGCGGGTCACCGGCCAGCGGCCAGTCCGCGCCCAGCGCCGCCACGGCGGCCCGCCAGCGTTGGCGGGCGCCCAGCGCGCCCAGCGGGGCGGCGGTGGCCCAGGCGCGGTCGAAGTCGCGGAGGAAGGCGTACACCGGCTCACCCGGCACATTGCGGTGGATCAGCGCTTTGGGGAGGCGTTCAGCCAGGTCAGAGGGGCTTTCCAGGGCGCTGAGGCGGGCGGCGAAGGTGACCGTGCGCGGGCCCTCGGGACCCAGCGCCACCCACACGTGCCGCCGCCCGATCTCGTCGCAGGTGCCCTCGACCAGCAGCCCGCCGGGCGCCAGCCGGGCACACAGCCGCCGCCACACGGCGGCCACCTCGTCCTCGTCGTACTGCCGCAGCACGTTCGCGGCCCGGATGAGAACCGGCGCCCGCGCCCCCCGGCCCGGCAGCGGCACCTCGAAGCCCCCGTGGACGAATTCCAGCCCCGGCCGCTCGTGGACCCGCGCGGCCGCGACCCGCGCCGGATCGATCTCGATGCCGACGACCCGGGCGTCCGGCCGGACGGTCCGGAGCCGGCCCAGCAGCTCGACCGCGGTCCAGGGGGCGGCGCCGTAGCCGAGGTCGACCGCGACGGGGTCGGCGGCGCGGCGCAGCAGGGCGCCGTGTTCCGCGGCGATCCAGCGGTCCATACGGCGCAGCCGGTTGGGGTTGGTGGTGCCGCGGGTGGCGTTTCCGACGGGTCGGGACGGTGCGGTCGCCGGGGCGGCGGCGGGGACGGAGGGGCGGCGGGCCATGCTCTTGAGAGTATGGGGTGGCCGCGGGCGCACGGTCCGCCGAGGTCCCGCGGGCCCCGCTTGGTCACGCTTTGGCAAAGTGCGCGGAGTGTGCGCCGGACGGAAATGGATGGCCGGGGTCTTTTGTTGGACGGGGTCGGAGGCGCGCCGCCCGCCCCGCCTAGGAGGTAGCCCGACGTGAGCCAATACGTGTCCCGGCTCCGCAGTCGTCCCCATGGCCAGTTCCCGGGCCAGGCCCGGCTGCGGCTGCCCGGCAGCGCCCGCCGCCCGCGCCGGGTGGCGATGCTCAGCGTGCACACCTCCCCGCTGCACCAGCCCGGCACCGGCGACGCCGGCGGCATGAACGTCTACATCGTCGAGCTGGCCAGGAAGCTCGCCTCGCTCAACATCGAGGTGGAGATCTTCACCCGCGCCACCACGGGCACCCTCCCGCCCGCCGTCGAGCTGGCCCCCGGCGTCCTCGTACGGCATGTGGACGCCGGCCCGTACGAGGGCCTGGCGAAGGAGGAGCTGCCCGCCCAGCTGTGCGCCTTCACCCACGGCGTGATGCAGGCCTGGGCCGGCCACCGCCCCGGCTACTACGACCTGGTGCACTCCCACTACTGGCTCTCCGGCCATGTCGGCTGGCTGGCCGGCGAACGATGGGGCGTCCCGCTGGTGCACGCCATGCACACCATGGCCAAGGTCAAGAACGCCGCGCTGGCCGTGGGGGACACCCCCGAGCCGGCCGCGCGCGTGATCGGCGAGACCCAGATCGTCCGGGCCGCGGACCGGCTGATAGCCAACACCGCCGAGGAGGCCGGCGAGCTGGCCCGGCATTACGAGGCCGAGCCGGGCAAGATCGCGGTGGTGCACCCCGGCGTCAACCTCGACCGCTTCCGGCCGGCCGGCGGCGACGTCGCCGCGAGCCGGGCCGCCGCCCGCGCCCGCCTGGGTCTGCCGCAGGACGCGGTCATCCCGCTCTTCGCCGGCCGCATACAGCCGCTGAAGGCCCCCGACATCCTGCTGCGCGCGGCCGCCGCCCTGGTGGCCGAGGACCCCTCGCTGCGCTCCCGTCTGGTGGTGCCCGTGGTCGGCGGGCCCAGCGGCAGCGGACTGACCAAGCCGGAGGGGCTGCAGAAGCTGGCCGCCCGGCTCGGCATCGCGGACCTGGTGCAGTTCCGCCCGCCGGTCGGCCAGGAACAGCTCGCCGACTGGTACCGCGCCGCCTCCGTGCTGGTCATGCCCTCGTACAGCGAGTCCTTCGGACTGGTCGCCATCGAGGCCCAGGCCTGCGGCACCCCGGTCGTCGCGGCCGCGGTCGGCGGGCTGCCGGTGGCGGTGCGCGACGGCGTCAGCGGCTTCCTCATCAGCGGCCACGACCCGGCCGACTACGCCCGCGCGCTCACCCGCTTCGTCGCGGACCCCGACCTGCCCGCCCGGATGGGCACCGACGCCGCCCGCCACGCCCAGTCCTTCGGCTGGGACACCGCCGCCGCGGCGACCGGCGACGTCTACACCGCCGCCATGCAGGAACACCGCCGTCACCTACGATCGCTCCATGGGTGACACGGGCGAGGAGCACGGTGTGAGCGGGACGACGGGGCAGGCCGGGACGCCCGCGCCCCCGGGGGCGGCCGCGCGGACCGTCGTCGAGGAGACCCTGAAGGACGCCGGCCTCGAATGGGAGTCCCCCTCCGAAGGCAGCTACGTCATCAAGCTCCCCGGCACTCGCAAGCTCTCCACGACCTGCTCGCTCATCGTCGGCCGGCACTCCCTCTCCGTGAACGCCTTCGTGGTCCGTCGCCCCGACGAGAACCACGAGGCCGTGCACCGCTGGCTCCTCGAACGCAACACCCGCCTCTACGGCGTCGGTTACGCGATCGACAAGCTCGGCGACATCTACCTCGTGGGCAAGCTCCCGCTGGCCGCCGTCACCCCCGACGAACTCGACCGCATCCTCGGCACGGTCCTGGAGAACGCCGACGGCAGCTTCAACACCCTGCTGGAGATGGGCTTCGCCACGGCCATCCGCAAGGAGTACGCCTGGCGGCTGTCCCGCGGCGAATCCACCCGCAACCTCGACGCCTTCGCGCATCTGACGCAGCGGCCTTCGGCCTAGCCGGGCGGGGAGGGAAGGGGCACCGGCTCGCCCGTCCCCGCCCCGGCCCCCGCGGTCGCCCCGGCCTCCCGTCCCCGCACCGGCACCTCCACGGACTCCGAGGGCTCCGACGGCTCCGACCGATCCCGCGCGCCTACACCCGCGCCTGCACCTGCGCCCGCACCTGCACCTGTGCCCGCGTCTGCACTCGCACCCGGCTGCCCCGCCCCCGGCCGCCCCGTCAGACCCCGCAGCAGCACCCCGTACCCCACCGCCGCCACCGTGCCCACGACCGCGCAGCCGCCCCACAACGCATCGGCGCCGTAGCGGTCGATCACCACACCGCCGAGCAGAGGGGCCGTCAGGGAGGCGACGGACCAGGAAAGCGAGTACATGCCCTGGTAGCGGCCGCGGCCGTGCAGCGGGGACAGCCGTACCACCAGGCCCATCTGGGTGGGGGAGTTGATGATCTCGCCCAGGGTCCAGACGGTGACGGCGACCGCGTACATGGCGACCGAACCGGCGAGCGCGGTCAGCCCGAAGCCGTAGCCCGCGAGCAGGGCGGAGCCGATGAGCAGCAGGGCCGGGCTGCGGTGTTCGATGAAGCGCGTCACGGGGATCTGGAGCAGCACCACGAGCACGCCGTTCAACCCGATGACCAGGCCGAAGTCGGTGCTGGAGAAGCCGTCCTGACCCATCGCCACGGGCATCGAGACGTAGGCCTGCTGGAAGAGCAGCGCGAGCAGCAGGTTGAGGCCGACGACGGTCATGAACCGGCCGTCGTGCAGGACGGTCCGCATGGAGACCGGCGCGGGGGCCGGACCGTCGCCGCCGTCCGCCCCGCCCTGCGCGCTCCCGGTGGGGCGCGATTCCGGCAGCTTCCGGTAGACGACCAGCGCGCAGGCCAGCACGAGCGCGGCCTCGCCGAGGAAGAGGGCCAGATAGCCGTGCTCGGCGATGAGTCCGGCGGCGGTGGAGGAGATGGCGAAGCCGAGGTTGATCGCCCAGTAGTTGAGCGAGAAGGCGCGGACCCGGTCCTCCGGGGCGACGATGTCCGCCATCATCGCCTGGACGGCGGGGCGGGAGGCGTTGCTCGCCATCCCGACCAGGCCCGCGACCAGCGCGATGGCGACCGGGTCCGTCATGAAGCCGAGCAGCGCCACGGACGCCGCCGTCGACAGCTGCGCGATCAGCATGGTGGGCCGCCGCCCGAGCCGGTCGGCCATCACCCCGGCACCCACGGACGAGATCACCCCGCCCAGCCCGTGCAGCGCGGCCACCAGCCCCGCGTACGAGGCGGAGTAGCCGCGCTCGACGGTCAGGTAGAGGGCGAGGAAGGTGGCGACGAAGGCGCCCAGCCGGTTGATCAGGGTGCTGGTCCACAGCCACCAGAACTGCCGGGGGAGGCCGGAGACGCTCTCCACGGCGGCCCGCCGGAGACCGGACCGCCTGGTGGGTCCGGAGGGTCCGGAGGGTCCGGAAGCGGGTCCGGAAGTGGATGCGGACATGACAGTTCCCCCGTCGAGTGGCGTGGCGGTGCGGTGGTGGCAGGGATACGGGCGGGCGGCCGCGCCGTGTGGTGGAAGGACGGGCGCGGAAGCGGTAGGCGGGTAAGTGGTGCGGGCAGATTCCGCACGCTACTGAGAGCCCGGCTTCAGCCGCCACCCAATTGACGGGACACGTCAAACGCCGCCGGGATGCCCAGCTCCTGGACCCGCGGAGGGGCGATTCCGGATGTCGATTACGCTCGACGCCATGGCCGACGCACCGTACAAGCTGATCCTCCTCCGCCACGGCGAGAGCGAGTGGAACGCGAAGAACCTGTTCACCGGCTGGGTGGACGTCAATCTGAACGAGAAGGGCGAGAAGGAGGCAGTCCGCGGCGGAGAGCTGCTCAAGGACGCCGGCCTGCTCCCCGACGTAGTGCACACCTCCCTCCAGAAGCGCGCCATCCGCACCGCGCAGCTGGCCCTGGAGTCCGCCGACCGGCACTGGGTCCCGGTCCACCGCAGCTGGCGGCTGAACGAGCGCCACTACGGCGCGCTGCAGGGCAAGGACAAGGCGCAGACGCTGGCCGAGTTCGGCGAGGAGCAGTTCATGCTCTGGCGCCGCTCGTACGACACCCCGCCGCCCGCCCTGGAGGACGGCGCCGAGTTCTCCCAGTCGGACGACCCGCGCTACGCGTCGATCCCGCCGGAGCTGCGCCCGCGGACCGAGTGCCTCAAGGACGTCGTCGTCCGCATGCTGCCGTACTGGTACGACGGCATCGTCCCGGACCTCGTCGCCGGCCGCACCGTCCTGGTCGCCGCCCACGGCAACAGCCTGCGCGCCCTGGTCAAGCACCTCGACGGCGTCTCCGACGAGGACATCGCCGGCCTGAACATCCCCACCGGCATCCCGCTCGCCTACGAGCTGGACGCCGACTTCCGCCCGGTCAACCCCGGCGGCACCTACCTCGACCCCGAGGCCGCCAAGGCCGCCATCGAGGCCGTGAAGAACCAGGGCAAGAAGAAGTAAGCCCAACGCTCCCGAGCCCCCTGCCCGCGGAATTCCGGCGGGCGGGGGGCTTGATGCTGTGCTGGGGAGGGCTCGGGGCCGCCAGGCACACGATGCGGAACCCCAGGCCGCCCGCGGCTCAACCCCGCCCGTTCGTGCGGTGCGTTTGCGGGACGTGAGTGAGGCGTTTCCGGAACGTCAGTGGTGCCGGGAAGAGTGGTGTCCACACCGCGGGAACGGCCGAAGAGGAGTCCCGCACGGACCACAGGGGGAACCTGACCATGCGTACTTCCCGGATTCGTACCGCCACCCTGGCCGCCGTCACCGCCGCGCTGGCGCTGGGCCTGACCGCCTGCGGCGGCGCCGACGGCGACTCGAAGGCGGCGGGCGGCGACAACGCCGCCGGTACCGCGCAGTCCATGTCCAGCGGGGACGGCAAGGAGAGCGCGCGCTCGACGACCGCCTCGGGCGGCACGGAGGCCGGGAGCAAGGGCACGACGGCCGGCGCCCAGCAGTGCCGCGGCGACGAGATGCTGCTCACCGCGGTGCACCGGTTCGCCGGGCAGCAGGGCGACCACCTGCTGGTCACCGCGTCGAACAAGGGCAGCAAGCCCTGCTGGGTCACCTCGTACCCGGCCGTGAAGCTCGGCGACGCCGGCACCGTGCTGCCGCACTCCAAGAAGGACAAGACGGGCACCGGCAAGCGCATCACGCTCCAGCCCGGCGGCACGGCGTACAGCGCGGTGAACCTCTTCGACTACGGCTCGAAGAACCACACGGCGCAGTCGTTCGCCCTCGCGCTGCGCGGCCCGGAGGGTCAGGACGGCCCCTCGTACTCCGTCGCCCTCAAGGGCGGGAAGCCGCAGTTCAGCTGGAACGAGGCCGACGTGCTGAACTGGAGCACCACGAAGCCGTACGACTTCTGACGGTCCGTCGGCCCGTGATCAGTCGGGGACGCGCCGCACGGCGCGTCCCCGCCCTATGTCTCCCGGCCCCCCTGCCACACCACACACGTGATCGCGTCCAGGCCGCCGTTCGCCAGGCCCTTGTAGGTCACCGTCCGGGCGGGGCCGAGTTCGTGGGCGAGCCGGCCGGCCAGGGCGCGGCCCTCGTGGAAGAGGCGTTGCCAGGTGGCGTCGTACCTGCCTTCCACCCGGTCGCGGAGGGCCAGGTTCAGGGTGCTGTCGATCTCCTCCGCCCAGGCGTGGAAGGCGGCGACGAGGGCGTCGGACAGGTCCAGGGCGGCGGCCGGGTCGTCGGGGAAGAAGTCCCCGAAGCCGTCGGAGCGCAGCGGGCCGAACCGGAACTCGCCCTCGACGACGAGGTCCACCGGGTGCGGAGGTGTGCCATGACTGTCGCGCTCCCAGTGGAGGCGCGGGCAGCCCCAGCACACCCAGGCCGTCGTCCGGCGGCGCTCGTCCCAGTGGCACACCGCCCACGACGGGCCGAGGTGCCGGGCCAGCCGCTGCGCCGCCGCCAGGCCCTGGGCGGCGTGTGTGCGCAGTTCGGCGCGGGAGCCGAAGCCGTCCGGCGGGCGGGAGAGCGACCAGGAGCGGAGCGTGGCGATCAGGTCGTCCGGCAGGGCCAGGGCGGCGTCGTCCAGGGGCACGCCGTCGGTGAAGGGCTCGGCGCGGGCCTCGTTTCCGGGATACGCGGCGGGGCCGGGCGGCGCGTAGAGGGGGGAGGGCTCGGAGCGGGCCCGTACGAGCAGGGGGCGTGGTTCGGCGAAGGCCGTACGGATCATGGATCTCCACACTCCCGTCGGGCGCCCGGGGCGCCGGCCCCGGGGAGTTCGGCTGCAAGCGTCGCATCCGGCCGGGTGCGGCCGGGCGCCGGGAGCGGAGCCGTGGGGGCGAAGCCCGCGGCGTCCGGATGCAGCATGGAGGGAGGGGCGCGGGGAGCGCCGGGGCACTGATCGTCTGCAACCGGAAGGATGAGCCCGATGCCCAAGTTCATGGACATCCACCACGGTATGAAGGGCCTCACGGCCGACGAGTTCAACGCGGCGCACCAGGCCGACCTCGCCATTCAGAGCGAGGAGGGCGTGACCTTCGAGCACGCCTGGGCCGACACCGAGTCCGGGGACGTGTTCTGTCTGTCGGAGGCGCCGTCGGCCGGAGCGGTGCAGCGCATCCACGAGCGCGCGGGCCACAAGGCGGACGAGATCCATCCGCTCGCGCTCATGATGTGACCGGGCCGCGAGCCGGCCCTTACGGGGAGACCCGTAGCCCAGGCACAGGGCGGCGGCCCCGGCCGGAGAACCGTCCGGTCGGGGCCGCCGTGGCGCTGTGCCGTCGGGGTCGCTAGCAGCCGCCGCCGCATTGGCACGGTCCGCCGGCCTGGCAGCCGCAGCTGCAGCCGGAGCCGCAGCCGCAGGCGCCGAGCAGAGGGAGCCGCGGGCGTTCGACAGCCGTCGGGGCGTCCTGGGCCGCGGGGTTGGGGGAGTCCGCCATGGGTGCCATGCATTGCCTCCTAGGGGTCACCTGCCGCCCATTGCAAGCCCGGGTGACGAGGCGCGTCAACGGCGCGCGGAAGCACACGTCAACGGCGCACGGTGGCTCAGGGGGCGGACTCGTGCCCTCCGCTCGCGGACGCCGTTACGCGCCCTCCACCGCCGTCGGCGGGGCGATCTCGTCGGCGTGCTCGCCGGTGACCAGGTAGACGACCCGCTTGGCGACGGACACCGCGTGGTCGGCGAAGCGCTCGTAGTAGCGGCCCAGCAGCGTCACGTCCACGGCCGTCTCGATGCCGTGCTTCCAGCGGTCGTCCATCAGGTGCTGGAAGAGGGTGCGGTGCAGCATGTCCATCGCGTCGTCGTCCTGCTCCAGCTGGAGCGCGAGGTCGACGTCCTTGGTGATGATGACCTCGGCCGCCTTGGCCATGAGGCGCTGCGCCAGCTGCCCCATCTCCAGGATGGTGGCGTGCAGGTCCTGCGGCACGGCCGTCTCCGGGAAGCGCAGCCGGGCCAGCTTGGCCACGTGCTGGGCCAGGTCGCCCGAGCGCTCCAGGTCGGCGCTCATCCGCAGCGAGGTGACGACGATCCGCAGGTCGGTGGCGACCGGCTGCTGCCGCGCCAGCAGGGCGATCGCGCGGGCCTCCAGGTCGCGCTGGAGGTCGTCGACCTTCTCGTCGGCGGCGATGACGTTCTCGGCCAGCTTGAGGTCCGCGTCGAGTATCGCCGTGGTGGCGCGCCCGATCGCGGAGCCGACGAGCCGGGCCATCTCGACCAGGCCCTCGCCGATCGAATCCAGCTCCTCGTGGTACGCGTCCCGCATCTTGACCTTCTCTCGCTTCGATGTGGTGGTGTGGCGTGGTGGGAGGTGGAACGGGGTGCAGGGTGACCTGTGCCCACGCTCTCACGGCCGGTGCCCGCGCGGCCGGAGTCCCGGACGGAGGCTCCGCGGAGCCCGTACGCCGCGGTGCCGGGCTCCGGAGGGCCGGCCGTCCGCGGTCGCTCAGGGTGTCCGGTCGCGCGCCGGTGCGGGACCGTTCCGGCACCCGCACCCTCACCCTGCGGGCACCGCGCGACCTGCGGTGCCACCGGGGGTGAACCGGCACCGACGTGAAGGTGAATTCTGGGCGACGCGACCGCTGCCCCGAGGGCGGCCGGGCGGTTCACCTGGCCGTGCGCCGGAGCGGCGGGCCGTGCGCGCCGGTTTCCCTAGGGGCGTCCGGCGGGCGGCCGCACGTGCCCGACCGGCCTCCGGAGTGAACCCGCGCGGACGCCACGGTGAACTCTGGGCGACGGCTGTTCGTGCGGGGCCTCGCACGGCTGGGGAAGTGTCCGACCCGGCGCATAACCTGGAGTCATGAACGTGGACGCGGCCGTCGCCGCAGTGGCAGCGATCGCCGGACTGTGCACCGGCGTCTTCGCCATGCTGGCGTTCCGCTGGAGCGAGCGCGACCAGGCCAAGCCCACCCGCAGCTCGCTGCACACCGACGCCGTCCTGCCGCCCGGCGTCGACACCGTGCTGTCCGTGCTCCGCTCCTCCGCCGTGGTGCTCGACGAGGCCGACGCCGTCGTCAAGGCCAGCTCCGCCGCCTACGCCCTCGGGCTGGTCCGCGGCGGCAAGCTCGCCGTCGAGCCGATGATGCAGATGGCCCGCGACACCCGCAGGGACGGCGAGATACGCCAGGTCGAGCTGGACCTCCCGCGTCGCGGCACCGGCCGCGGCGAGGCCCTCGCGGTCTCCGCAAGGGTCGCCCCGCTCGGCTCCCGGCTCGTCCTGCTGCTGGTCGAGGACCTCACGGAGGCCCGCCGCATAGAGGCGGTCCGCCGCGACTTCGTCGCCAACGTCAGCCATGAGCTCAAGACGCCGGTCGGCGCCCTGTCGCTGCTCTCCGAGGCCGTGATGGACGCCAGCGACGACCCCGAGGCCGTCGAGCGCTTCGCGGGCCGCATGCAGAACGAGGCGACCCGCCTGACCAGCCTGGTCCAGGAGCTGATCGACCTCTCCCGGGTGCAGAACGACGACCCGCTGGAGGACGCCGAGCCGGTCCGGGTCGACGAGCTGGTCGCCGAGGCCATGGACCGCTGCCGCCAGCAGGCCGGCGCGAAGCAGATCACCATGGCCAGCGCCATCGGCGGACCCGAGGGGGCGGCCGCCAGGGCAGCCGCCGGGCGCCGCACCGGCAGCGCCGCCGACCTGCGGATCTGGGGCAACCGCGGCCAGCTCGCCGCGGCCCTGGGCAACCTCGTCGAGAACGCCGTCAACTACTCCCCGGCGCGCACCCGCGTCGGGATCGCAGGACGCCGGGTGTCCGCACCCGGCGGCGACCTGATCGAGATCGCGGTGACCGACCAGGGCATCGGGATATCCGAGAAGGACCGGGACCGCATCTTCGAGCGGTTCTACCGCGTGGACCCGGCACGCTCGCGTGCCACCGGCGGGACCGGCCTCGGCCTCGCCATCGTCAAGCACGTGGCCGCCTCGCACGGCGGGGAGGTCACGGTGTGGAGCGCCGAGGGACAAGGCTCCACCTTCACCCTGCGTCTCCCGGAAGCCGGGTCCGTACGCGACCGCGAACGGCCCGCCGACCCCTCCGCGGAGGGCCTCGACGACGAGGACCGCCCGTACGAGACCTTCAACGATCCGCTCCCTGCTCACCCAGCCCCGGAGGTCCTTCCGTGACCCGAGTGCTTGTCGTCGAGGACGAGGAATCGTTCAGCGACGCACTGTCGTACATGCTTCGCAAGGAGGGCTTCGAGGTCGCCATCGCGGCGACGGGCCCTGACGGACTGGACGAGTTCGAGCGCAACGGCGCCGATCTCGTGCTGCTGGACCTGATGCTGCCCGGTCTGCCCGGCACCGAGGTCTGCCGCCAGCTGCGCGGCCGCTCCAACGTCCCGGTCATCATGGTGACCGCCAAGGACAGCGAGATCGACAAGGTCGTCGGCCTGGAGATAGGAGCCGACGACTACGTCACCAAGCCCTTCTCCTCCCGCGAACTGGTCGCCCGCATCCGCGCCGTGCTGCGCCGCCGCGGCGAGCCGGAGGAGGTCGCCCCGCAGGCCCTGGAGGCCGGCCCGGTCCGGATGGACGTGGACCGCCATGTCGTCACGGTCGCCGGCGGCAAGGTCGATCTGCCGCTGAAGGAGTTCGACCTCCTGGAGATGCTGCTGCGCAACGCCGGGCGCGTGCTGACCCGTATGCAGCTCATCGACCGGGTCTGGGGCGCCGACTACGTGGGCGACACCAAGACCCTGGACGTGCACGTCAAGCGGCTGCGCGCCAAGATCGAGCCCGACCCGGGCGCCCCGCGCTACCTCGTCACGGTCCGCGGCCTGGGCTACAAGTTCGAGCCGTAAACCGCGCCGTGCACCGCTGGGCCGCTCAGCGGTGCGGCGTCGTGCGCGCCGGGCCCGTACGCGTCAGGGGCGCCCCTCCGATCCCGGAGGGGCGCCCCTGACGCGTGCTGGGAAGGCCGGCTCAGTGACCGGTGTCCTCGGACGGCTTGCCGGACCCGGACGGGGACGCCGACCCCGACGGCTTGCCCGACTGCGAGGGCTTGGCGGACCCGGACGCCGACGGCGAGCCGGACGGCGACGGCACCTGCGAGGGCCCGTAGCCCTGGAAGTAGCTCTTCGCCGGGACGACGAAGGCGTTGATCCGCACCTGGCCGGTGGAGCTGAACTTGAAGGTCAGGGGCTGTGCGTTGCCGTCCTGGACGGCCTCCCGGCCGCTCGCGAGGACGGCCGAGGCGTTGCCCTCGCCGCCGATCACGACGGAGCCGCCGGCGGGCACGGTGATCGGGCCGGCGCCGTGGTTCGCCCGTGCGAGCTTGGCCGTCTGGCCGGTGCCGTCGACGGAGATCGCGGTCAGCTTCTGGTCCCTGGCGCCACTGTTGAACACCGTCGCGGCGACCACGGCCGGGCCCTTGGCGTCGACCTCGGGCTGGGTGATCACGTTGGCGTTCTGAATCTTGATGTCGCCCACGGAGGTCGCGGCGTTGTCCGGCTTGACCTCCAGCGTCTGGGCGTCGTTCCCGGCCCCGCACGCGGACAGCGTGGCGATCGAGAGCGAGAGGACGGTGGCGGCGAGGACGCCGCGTCGAAGGCTGCGGCTCACGGCGGCGGCATCTCCTTGACGAGCTACGGCGGCCGAACGTTCGTGCCCGGTCGCGGATGGACGGCTGGGGCGGCGCTCCGTACGCGTCGTACGACGGGTGCGTAGGGCCGCCCTAAGGGTGTGTCAGCGCCGCTAGGTTACCGAGCCGCCCGCACGCCGCCGCACCCGACCCGCCCCCAGCGTGATCAGCGGCCCGCCACCGCCCTCCCGACGCCGTTCCACGGCCCCTTCCGCGCGCCCCGGACGGAAAGCCGGCCGGGCGGCCCCCGGGAGTCCCGAGAACCCGCGACCTCCGAGAAGCGGACTGCGAGAACGTTCCTCAAGAACGGGCAGGAATTTTCGGCGTGGGGCCGTTCGGGTGACGGGCGGCCGGTTTCCTTCCTGGGAAAAGCAGTATTCGCAGGGAATGTGAAGGGCGCGCGGAATTGATCACGCGGTTCGTCCGCCGGTTCGTGATCAATTCGAGAAACGGCCCCGAGAGGCCCGTGAGCAGCCGAACGGAGTAGCGGAACTCGCTCGGGTGGATCTGTGCAAAACGGGACGTTCGGCCAGTCGGCCGCCGCCTTCCCGGTGTGTGACGGGCACGTTTCCGCTCACCCGTGCAGCCCCTCCGACCTGCGAATACCCGCTTCCGGGGGTCCCTCGCAGCACGTTCCGGTCACTGTTGTCAAGCCCCGAGATATGCCCTGACCTGCGAAAACGCCATTCAGAACGGTCCGTTCCCGTGTTAGCATGGATAGCCACGGAAGGGGTACCTGTCACATGACGTTCAAGGTTGGCGACACCGTGGTCTATCCCCATCACGGGGCCGCGCTGATCGAGGCCATCGAAACTCGCCAGATCAAAGGCGTGGACAAGACCTACTTGGTGCTGAAGGTCGCCCAGGGCGACTTGACTGTTCGTGTGCCAGCGGACAATGCGGAGTTCGTCGGCGTACGCGACGTGGTTGGTCAGGACGGGCTGGACCGGGTCTTCGAGGTGCTTCGTGCACCGTATGCCGAAGAGCCGACGAACTGGTCCCGTCGCTACAAGGCAAATCTCGAGAAGCTCGCTTCCGGCGACGTGATCAAGGTTGCCGAAGTAGTCCGTGACCTGTGGCGGCGTGAGCGTGAGCGCGGACTTTCCGCCGGTGAGAAGCGCATGCTCGCGAAGGCGCGACAGATCCTGGTCAGCGAACTCGCCCTCGCGGAGAACACCAACGAGGACAAGGCCGAGGCCCTGCTCGACGAGGTACTCGCGTCCTGACGACGCCGGAACGTTGGCGCTGTCCGGCGTGGGACACATCCAGCCCACCGGGATCGCATGCCGTGGGGTCGAACCCAGCGAGACCCACGCGGTGAGATCCGATGTCTGAGATCCAACGCCTGAGATCCAACACGGCGACGACGTAGCAATGCCGCGGTGCCCGAGTGACGATCGACTCCCCGAGGGGAGCGGTCCGTTGCCGGGCGCTGCGGCATATCTGCGGGTGCTGCGACGGATGCACGGGGGGCCGGACGGTGTTGGCGAGAACCGCCGCCCCCCTGTGACGTGCCGGGCCCGGGCAGCTGTCTCGACCGCTGTCACGGAAGGGTCCGGTCAAGGCGTCGCGCCCGGCACTCCCCCCGTAGGGGGCACGCCCAGGCCATACCCACCTCGCCCGAGGAAACAAACCTGTCTGCGTCAATTCCGGGCTCGCCCCGGACTCCGGAGCCATCGATGTCAGATCCTTCCCGTCCGATCCGCACCGCCGCGGTGATTCCCGCCGCCGGCCGCGGTGTCCGGCTCGGTCCCGGCACCCCCAAGGCGCTGCGCACCCTGGGCGGCACCCCGATGCTGGTGCACGCCGTCCGCGCGATGGCCGCCTCCCGCGCCGTCTCCGTGATCGTCGTGGTCGCGCCGCCCGACGGCGCCGCCGAGGTCAGCCGCCTGCTCGACGAGCATCCGCTGCCCGAGCGCACCGACCTGCGGGTCGTTCCCGGCGGCGCGACCCGCCAGGAGTCCGTACAGCTCGGTCTGGCGGCGCTCCCGGACACCATCGACGTCGTGCTGGTGCACGACGCCGCGCGGCCGCTGGTACCGGTCGACACGGTCGACACGGTGATCGCCGCCGTCCGTGCCGGTGCGCCCGCCGTCGTTCCAGCGCTGCCGCTGGCCGACACCGTCAAGCAGGTCGATCCGCAGCCGCAGGGCGCCCCCGAGCCGGTGGTCGGCACCCCGGAGCGGGCCCTGCTGCGCGCCGTGCAGACCCCGCAGGGCTTCGACCTGGCGACCCTGCGCAAGGCGCACGACACCGTCGTCGAGGGCGAGGGTGCCACCGACGACGCCGGGCTGGTCGAACGGCTCGGATCGCCGGTCGTGGTCGTCCCGGGCCACGAGGAGGCGTTCAAGGTGACCCGGCCGCTGGACCTGGTCCTGGCCGAGGCCGTACTCGCCCGTAGGAGGGCCACCGATGGCTATGTCTGAACCGTTCCCCGCCGCCCCCGTGCTTCCGCTCGTCGGTATCGGCACCGATGTGCACGCCTTCGAGCAGGGCCGGGAGCTGTGGTGCGCCGGCCTGCTCTGGGACGCCGCGGAGAGCGACGGCTACGGCCTGGCCGGCCACAGCGACGGCGACGTGGCCGCCCACGCCGCCTGCGACGCGCTGTTCTCGGCGGCCGGCGTCGGTGACCTGGGCGCGCACTTCGGCACCAGCCGCCCCGAGTGGTCCGGCGCCTCCGGCGTGACGCTGCTGGCCGAGGCCGCGCGGATCGTGCGGGCCGAGGGCTTCACCATCGGCAATGTCGCGGTGCAGGTCATCGGCGTCCGCCCGAAGGTCGGCAAGCGCCGCGACGAGGCCCAGAAGGCGCTGTCGGCGGCCGTCGGGGCGCCGGTCTCGGTCTCCGGCACGACCTCGGACGGACTGGGCCTGACCGGCCGCGCCGAGGGCCTGGCCGCGGTCGCCACGGCGATCGTCTTCCGTACCGCCTGACCGGTCCCGCAGGGACCCGAAAAGGCGGACGCGGCGCCCGGCATTCCCCCGTATGGCGCGGGAATGCCGGGCGCCGCACGGGTGTTGGGGGGAGCATCGGAGTACTCGTGTTCCTCGGAACGGCCCGCAGGAAGGACCCCTTGTGACCGCCACCCTGTCCGACGACCTCAAGCAGCTCCTCGACTCCCCGGTCTTCGTGACCGTGACGACCGTCCAGCCCGACGGCAGCCCGCAGGCCTCCCCGGTCTGGGTGAAGCGGGACGGCGACGACCTGCTGTTCTCGACGACCATCGGCCGCCGCAAGGAGAAGAACCTCCGCCGCGACCCCCGGGTCTCCGTCCTCGTCCAGCCCTTCGACGCGCCGTACACCTACGCCGAGGTCCGCGGCTCCGCCTCGCTCAGCACCGAGGGCGGGCAGGAACTGATCGACCAGCTGTCGCGGAAGTACACCGGCAAGCCGTACGCGGAGTTCAATCCGGCGTCGGCCGACGACGCCGAGCGGGTCGTGGTGCGGATCACCCCGCGCAAGGTGGTGGGCAGCATCTGACCTGGCCCCGGGCCCGCCCGGAGGGGGCGACACTTCCGGCTAACCGGACGGTTGTGACAGATCTGTTTCCCCGTGGCCCAATGGGTCGCGGGGCACTGCCTCGTTCCGACTACCCTGGTTCCGTGACGATTCGCCTGTACGACACCAGCGCCCGGCAGATTCGCGACTTCACCCCGCTCGTGCCGGGCTGTGTCTCGATCTACCTGTGTGGCGCGACCGTGCAGGCCGCCCCGCATATCGGGCATATCAGGTCGGGACTGAACTTCGACATCATGCGCCGCTGGTTCGCGTACCGCGGCTACGACGTGACGTTCGTGCGCAATGTCACGGACATCGACGACAAGATCATCAAGAAGGCGGAGGAGCAGGACCGCCCCTGGTGGTCGATCGGCTACGAGAACGAGGTCGCCTTCAACACGGCCTACGACTCCCTCGGCTGCCTGCGTCCCACCTACGAGCCGCGCGCCACCGGCCACATCCCCGAGATGATCGAGATGATGCGCGGCCTGATCGAGCGCGGCCACGCCTACGCCGCCGACGGCAACGTCTACTTCGACGTGCAGTCCTTCCCGGAGTATCTCCAGCTGTCCAACCAGGAGTTGGACAACCTCCGCCAGCCGTCCGGCGAGGGCGAGACCGGCAAGCGGGACCCGCGCGACTTCGCGATGTGGAAGGCGGCCAGGGAGGGCGAGCCCAGCTGGGAGACCCCCTGGGGCCGCGGCCGCCCCGGCTGGCACCTGGAGTGCTCGGCGATGGCCCACAAGTACCTGGGCACCGTCTTCGACATCCACGGCGGCGGCGTCGACCTCGTCTTCCCGCACCACGAGAACGAGATCGCGCAGGCCAAGGCGTACGGCGACGACTTCGCCCGGTACTGGTCGCACAACGCCTGGGTGACCATGAGCGGCGAGAAGATGTCCAAGTCGCTGGGCAACTCCGTGCTGGTCGCCGAGATGGTCAAGCGCTGGCGCCCGATCGTGCTGCGCTACTACCTGGGCACCCCGCACTACCGCTCGATGATCGAGTACAGCGAGGAGGCGCTGCGCGAGGCCGAGTCCGCGTTCGCGCGGATCGAGGGCTTCGTCCAGCGGGTCGTCGAGAAGGCCGGGGTCGTCGAGCCGGCGGACGAGGTGCCGCTGGCCTTCGCCGAGGCCATGGACGACGATCTGGGCGTCCCGCAGGCGCTGGCGATCGTGCACACCACCGTCCGCCAGGGAAACTCCGCGCTGACCGCCGACGACAAGGAGTCGGCGGTGGCCCGCCTGGCGGAGCTGCGGGCGATGCTCGGCGTGCTCGGCCTGGACCCGCTCGACGAGCGCTGGTCCGGCGGCGGCACGGACCGCGGCGAGGACCTCCACGGCGTGGTCGACTCCCTGGTCCGCCTCGTCCTGGAGCAGCGCCAGGCCGCCCGCGCCCGCAAGGACTACGCCACCGCCGACGCCATCCGCGACCAGCTCCAGCAGTCCGGACTCGCCATCGAGGACACCCCGTCGGGCCCGCGCTGGTCGCTGTCCTGACCCCCGTCCCGCTCGCCGCCGGCCACCCGGATTCGACCGTCCCGGTGGCCGCGGGCGACACTCAATCCATACGTACGTACCCACTCCACGTCGCGAGACGTCGAGAGCAGTGAAGAAACAGGTGACCCATGGCCGGCAACAGCCAGCGCAGGAACCGCCGCACGTCCAACAAGAAGGGCGCGCAGGTCGGCAGCGGCGGCAAGCGGCGCCGGAGCCTGGAGGGCAAGGGCCCGACCCCGCCCGCCTCCGAACGCAAGGGACACGTCAAGAACCGCCTGGCCAACGCCAAGGCGAAGCAGGCCGCCTCGCGCCGCCCGGCCCCGCGCCGCGGCGGTGCCAAGGGCACGGCCGAGCTGGTCGTCGGCCGTAACCCGGTCTTCGAGGCGCTGCGCGACGGCGTGCCCGCGACGACCCTCTACGTCCAGCAGTTCATCGACACCGACGAGCGGGTGCGCGCCGCACTCCAGGTCGCCTCGGAGCGCGGCGACATCCACTTGATGGAGGCGCCGCGCCCCGAGCTGGACCGGATGACCAACGGTCTCAACCACCAGGGCATGGTCCTCCAGGTCCCGCCGTACGACTACGCGCACCCCGAGGACCTGGCCGCGGCGGCCTTCGACAACGGTGACGACCCGCTGATCGTCGCGCTCGACGGCGTCACCGACCCGCGCAACCTCGGCGCCGTGGTCCGGTCCGTGTGCGCCTTCGGCGGCCACGGCGTGGTCGTGCCGGAGCGCCGGGCGGCCGGGATGACGGCCGGTGCGTGGAAGACCTCGGCCGGCACCGCGGCCCGTACGCCGGTCGCCCGCGCCACCAACCTGACCCGGACCCTGGAGTCGTACCAGAAGGCCGGTCTGACGGTCGTCGGCCTGGCCGCGGACGGCGAGCTGGAGCTGCAGGACGTCGAGGCGCTGGACGGCCCGGTCGTGATCGTCGTCGGCAGCGAGGGCAAGGGCCTGTCGCGGCTGGTCGGCGAGACCTGCGACGTCCGGGTGCGCATCCCGATGCCGGGCGGCGCGGAGTCGCTGAACGCCGGTGTCGCGGCCGGTGTCGTTCTGTGGGAGGCGGCCCGCCGCCGCGCCTGAGCCCCGCCGCCCCGGGGCGGCCGGCACATCGCCGTGCCACCCCGGGGCAAGGCCTGACCCTGCGTACGTCTTCGCCGTATCCCGTGATCTTTTGACGGGTCTCGGACAGATCGGCCCGGTCAAGGCAGTGTCTTATACGCGAGTCACTCGGTTAGATGAGCGTGGACACCAGAACACCCCGCACGCCTACGGGGGGACGCTCGCCGGGTTTCGATGATGAGCCGGGCCTGAGCTCGGTCAAGGTGCCGTGCGATCCCGCGCAGGTCATCGTCAACCACGCCAGCTTTCGCGTACAGCTCGCCAGGCCCACGGCGGCCCGCGCCATGGCCGACACCGCGCACATCCCCGCCGTCCGGGGTTCGGCCGCCGGTGCCAGACGCCGGGCGCCCGTGGTGTGGAGCGGCCGCACCGCCCCGGGCGGCACGGCCGGCGCCACCACCCAGCTCCTGCACGCGGTGCGCGACGCGGGCATCGGCCTCGACGGCGGTCCGGGCGAGGACGTCGGCACGACCCAGGTCCTGCCCCGCGTCCGCCTCGGCGACGCGCCCCCCGCCCAGACCGTGATCGGCCAGCGCGGCCCCACCGACGACAGCAAGCTGCTGCGCGGCGTACGCCCGGTGGGCAGCGCGTACGGCGACACCCACCGGAACACCTCGTACGGCGGCCACGGCCCGCTCGACGACGGCTACGACGACGACCCCTTCGAGGCCCGGGATCACTACGACCCGAGCGGCAGGCGGCGCGGCGCCGACACCGTGCGGCACGCGTACTACCCCGGCCGCCGGATGAACCTCGGCGTAGTCCTGCTGCCGCTGCGCATCTTCCTCGGCCTGATCTCCGTCTACGCCGGTATGGGCAAGCTCTGCGACCCCGTCTACTTCGACGGCGGTGAGCGGGGCTCGATGGTCAAGTGGCTGCAGTCGCTCGACCCCTGGGAACTGGCGGTGCCGCTGCGCGACTTCGCCGTCTCGCACCCGGTCGGCGCCGGACTGACCGTCGCCTTCCTCCAGGTCGTCGTCGGCGTGCTGACCATCTGCGGACTGTGGCAGCGGGTCGCCGCGTCGATCGGCGCGCTGCTGTCCGCGGCGCTGCTGATGACCGTCACCTGGCGCACGGTCCCGGCCTACGACGCCCCCGACATCATCTACCTCGCCGCCTGGAGCCCGCTGATCATCGCGGGCGCCCCCGTCTACTCCGTGGACGGACGGCTGGCCGGCGAGGCCTGGCGGCGTCTCGGCCCCCGCGTCGAGGTGGCCGACCTGCGGCGCCGGGTGCTGCGCCGCGGCGCCGTGATGACCGCGATGGTGGCCGGACTGACGCTGATCATCGGCTCGCTGCTCGGCGGCGCCGTACGCTCCGCGACGGTCGCGACCGTCCCCCGCCCCGGTGAGCCCGCGATCAACAACCTGCCCGGCTCCCCGCTGCCCCGCCCCGGCAAGCGCACCGCCAAGCCCGGCCACCGGCACACCGGCAGCACCGCCCCGCGCCCCGGCAAGCCCACCGCGGGCGCCTCCCACAAGGCCCGCAAGCCCGGCGCACCGTCCTCCTCGACCCCCGGCACCGGACGGTCGACGGGCAGCAGCAGCGGCCTCGCCGAGCAGCCCGGCGCGACCACCAGCGCACCGCAGCAGACCGTGCCGACCCGACGGGCCCCGCTGCCGAGCCGGGTACCGCCCTCGGCCGGTGGCACCGGCGGCGGCACCACCGGCAGCAGCGGCAGCAGCGACTCCGGAGGCGACTCCGGCCGCGGCAGCAACACCCTGGGCGGCCTCCTCGGCTGACCGCCGCCCCACCCCCGTCCCCGACCGCCCCACCCTCCCCACACAGCTCTTCTGCACCGGCTGTTGTGGGGAGGGGAGCGGTCGGGGGCTGTTGTTTGTGGGGCGCGATGGAGGGACGCCAGGGCCCCGGGGCCTGGCCGGCTTCGTCACGACGCGGACGGGTCGCGTCAGACCGCCTCGGGCGCCTGCTCCGAGTCCTCCGTCAGTTCGTCCCGGGCCGCCAGGCCGGCCACCCACAGCGGCATCAGCCAGTGTGCGACGAACACCGCGGTCAGGACCGGAACGAGCAGCGTTCCGGGCTGTACGTGACCGGTCCAGCCGTACACGGCGACACCGACGACGGCGACCGCCAGCAGGTAGGTGGTCAGGCGGTGCGCCAGTGCCCGTACCCGGTCCCGCTCCGCCAGTTGGCGTTCGTCCAGGACGCGTGTCCGCAGTTCGAGGAGGCCGCGGGTGGCGCCGTTGATCACGCCGGTGGCCACACACCAGGGGAGGACCAGGGCGGGAAGGACGAAGGCGAGCCAGTGCCGGTCGGTCACGAACAGGCCGATGCCCGTGGCCACGGACGCCGCCGTGAGCAGCACGTGGACCGTGACGGCCGTGCGACGGCGGGCGGCCGTCGCGTACAGCGCGCGCCCCTCAGGGTTGTTCATGATGGCGAACATGCGCGCGTCGTAGCGCGTGCGCCGGCCTCGCTGGGTCGTGCCTGTGGCGGTCATTGCTTCCTCCCGTATACCTCGTCGGTGAGCGGGCGGAACGGCCGGAGGGAGAAGAGTGCCTCCACCGGCAGCTCGAAGAACTCGGCGATGCGCAGGGCGAGATCGAGGCTCGGGTTGTACTGCCCGCGCTCGATGTAGCCGATGGTCTGGTAGTGGGCGCCGACCGCTTCGGCCAGTGCCTGTCGCGACACCTTGCGTTCAGCGCGCACCATCGCCAGTCTGTTGTGAACCTGCTCGCTCATGTATAAGAAGTACTACATGTGGGCGCAGGATGGCAACGGGCGGAGTGAGCCCTGAGAAGCTGCTGCGGAGTGCGCCCTGAGCCCTGGGGACCGCCGACCCGCATGCTCGACCTGTTGGGCGGCACGACTAGGCAGTTTCGTTTGGATCATCTGGCTGACCAGAGGAAGATGCCTGCGATGTGGAGTCCGGCCAGGTAGATGGTTGCGGTCTTCTCGTAGCGG